>NZ_JABSUV010000079.1:0-4893 GCF_013284275.1 Brevibacillus sp. HB2.2 | reverse complement strand
TGCCCAATACGATCAGGATAACTTGCTTAAAGGCGGTCTGTGGACCAGATCAGAAGAACAAAGCTACGAGAAGGGCCAGAATGAGTTCAAGAAAGACATGGTGGTTGCAGAGGTAGCGGTAAGTGCTCTTAGTGCTGGTACGGGTACAGCAGCCATGCGGACAGTGAAACTGGCCAATAAGCTGGATGGGCCAGGTGGTCCAAAGAGGTTGGGTGGTGGCAGAAGAAAAGGAATAGGTGGACTATTGCTTGGCACTGTCGATGATATGATGGATGGTGGAGCATCGATTTTTGATGGGAAGATGAAGACGAGTGCTAAGACACTGGGTGATAAACAGGCAGAAATTCAAGCAGTAGTTGAAAAGTTTCAGCTGAAAATGAAAGAACAGTCGAATAAAGAGGTTGATAGTAGATTGGATGGCGGGAAGGGTCATACTGGTTCTCGTGCCCCAGAAATCCAAAAGGAACACGCTGCAAAATCTCTCGATATTCCTAATAAAAATGTATTACCAAAGGTAGTGAACGGGGATTCTGGACATTCGAATTATTCTCCGTCGATGAATAGCAAGGCTAATGGCGGTAACAAAAATAATTCTCAAGGAAGTAATAAGCCAGATACTGAGGCGAGGACGGGGCATGCTCAACATGCTGAAAAACCTCGCGATATTCCTGATAAGAAGGATTTACCAAAGGTAGTGAACGGCGATTTTGGGAATTCGAATCATTCTATACCTCCTAAGGGTAAGCCTGATACTACTAAGAAAAATGATCCTCAAGGAGATAAGAAGCCGGATACTAAGGGGACGGGTGAACCTATTGTAGAACATGGATCAACACCACTTGAATATAGGTACGCACTTGATCCGAATACGGACCAGTTAATTAATTTTAAGTGGCTAGAAACAAGGAAAGTTGATCCTGTTGCCGATGCTTATATTATTGATAGAGTAAGTGAACTGAAAAGTCGTTTATCTAAAACAGTATTAAAAAAGGGAGGAAACTTTGGATACGCTGAAGTAGACATTCCGACTGTAAATCAAAGAGAGTTTTATGCCTCCAGTCAAGTTGATTTTTCATCAGGGAATCCGAACTTAAATGGTTTTTCTTTCTTACCAGATGATCCTGTGTTTAATGCTACAAAAGCACCAGATAATAAGGGAAGTGTTTTTGAAAGACTAGAAGATTCAGAATACAAAATAATGAATGATTTAGCCCAAAAGATTGGATATAATCCTAATGCTACAGGGAAAGTGAAGATATTTACCGAAAGAGATACATGCGCAAGCTGTAACAATATAATCGGTAAATTTAAAGAAAGATATCCGAGAATTGAAATTGAGGTAATTCATAATAGTGGCAATTTAGTGCCTCCTAAAGAACTTCCTAAACCCGAAAAATAAATTAAAAGGTGGTAATTTTGGAATGAGTTTGAAGTGGGAATACGAGGAGTTATTTGAATCTTTTATGGAAGATTATCTTTCATATAAAAACGCAAATATGAGTGATTCTGAATCACTTGCTAGAACATACAATGTGTATGAAGCAATCCAAAATCAAGGAGAGATGGAGAAGGCAATTATCCACATTTTATATGGAGAATTGTTACTAAAGCAATCAAAGGTACTAGTTACTGCTAAAGAAACAACAAAAAAAGATTTACTTTCACTAGATTTAAATAAGCTAAAAAACGTAGTAACAGATGAGCAATTTAAGGATTTACTTATCCGTAGAGATAGAATCTTACAAGAAATAGATACAAAGCCATTGGATTATTATCCTGTAGTAAGATGGTATTATTTTGAAATGACAAATAATGTTAGGGAGTATTTTCAAAATCAAAATTTTGAAGCATGTAGTGGAGAAGATATTGTTAATAATGTCTTGGAACGATTTAAGAGGGATTGTAAGAATACTTTAAGTGAAAATATTACTGTAAAAACAACTTTAGTTGAAATGCTATTATTAAATAATATAGGTGCATATGAACATATAAAAAATATAAAGAGCGAATTAGAGCAGTTCGATATAAATGATGTAGGTGAACAATTATCAGAAGATGAGAAGGCAGATCTGTCTATTCGAATAAAGGCAGTATTGAGGAAATTATAGAATAGAACTTGATTAGGCCCCAAATGGTATTTACTGCTTATTTGGGGCTATATCGGGTCTGTCAAGATTTTTGTGTAAACTCAATCAACCCATACATGAAAAGGTTTCATCCCGATCAAGACCCCAATTTATAGACATTAAGAAAAACCCCGGCCTTTAGGCCGATAGCTGACGCCTGAATTCTACGGGCGTCAGCTTTTTTAATTTTCTTTGCGGCCGATTATGGTTGTAAAATTGGATATACTCTTCAATTCGTCTTTGTGCTTCATCCACGCTTCGGATATCATAAGGGTAGAGCCCTTCCGTTTTAAGATGGGAGAAGAAGCTCTCCATTGAGGCGTTATCATAACAATTGCCTCTTCGAGACATGCTGATTTGGGCGCCAACCTTTGGCAGCATGTCGTGGTAAGCGTGGGACGTGTACTGGAATCCTTGATCGCTATGAACGATCAGTCCAGTCACGTCTTTCGTTTTTTCAAAGGCTTTTTGGAAGGTCCGTAGGACCAACTGATTGTCATTACGAGCTCCCATGTGATAGGCCACAATTTCATTATTAAACAAATCCTTAATGGCAGACAGGTAGAGCCAAGTATCCGAAACACGATACTGTGTGACATCCGTTACCCATTTTTTATTAGGTGCATCTGCATGAAATTCACGTTGAAGGACATTCTCGGCAACTCGTCTCCCTGTGGATGAAACTGAATGACTTCGATACTTGCTGCGTATTCGAGAACGGAGCTTCATATCTTGCATGAGACGTAGTACCTTCTTATGGTTTATCCACACTCCGTAGTCTTGCAGTAGAAATAGCTGGATTTGTCTATATCCATATTTACTATCGTACTTCTTATAAACTGCCTTGATTAGGTCTTTCACAAGCTTGTCCCGATCTGTTGCTTTTCGTTTCAAATATGAGTAGTATCCACTTCTTGAGACTTCAAATAGCTTGCACAGCTCACTGATGGTATACTCACCAGCTACCTGTTTGATCGCTTTATACTTACGGGTTGCACCTCCTGCATCCTTTTTAGACACTTTTTTAGCATAAAGTTCTCTCGTTTGAGCTTTTGAACATATCGGTCTTGATCAATATATTCTTCCCGTCTCCCTCGCTGATCCAGAAGTCCAAATTCGCCTAATTGCTTGTATTTTTTCATCCATATTTTAAGCCTGTGTCGATCTGGAATCTCCGGGAATTGATATTGAAGTAATTCATAACGATGGAAATATTATCGTACCAGAATAACTATAAGAGGTGGTTTGAGGATGAAACGAAATTACGAGGCTTTACTTGGTGCATTTTATGGAAAATATTTTGAGTTCAAAAATATGAAAATGAGTAATGATGAAGCACTTGCAAGAACCTCCAATGATTTTGAAGGTGTATTAAAATTAGGTGAAATGGAAAATGCTGTAATTCACATTGCGATAGGAAATATTATCTTATCACATACGCGAACATATTATAAAGTAAAAGACCAATTAATTGAGGTTTTAAATTCAATAGACTTAGAAAAACTTCAACTGGAAACTTCTCTAGATGAATACCAAGACATTCTAGAACGAAGAGATATGGTGCTAGATGAAATTGATAATATACAAATTGACTACGATCCTTATGCAAGATGGTATAGCTTTGAGATGGAAAAAGAAGTTAAGAGTTATTTTGGAAATATTATATGTGAAGATGAAAGCGAGCTTGTTGAAAAAATAATCGAGCGTTTCGAACGTGATTGTGATAATACACTTAGTGAAAATATTGTTGTTAAAACTACGCTTGCAGAATTACTAATTAGGCATGGAATTAAGTCGAATGAACAAATTGTAAAAATCAGAAGTGAGCTGGAACAGTTTGATTTGAATAATGTTGGGAAACAATTATCAGAATTTGAGAAGCTAGATCTGTCTATCCGAATTAAGGAAGTATTAGATAAACTTTAGAATCATAGTGACTGGTTTTGTCCCAAACGAGTACGAGCTACTTGTCTTGGTTTTTCTGTATTACTGCAATATCGTACAGGAAGCAAATACCCGTTTATACCGCCACGAGCGTTAGCATTGTAACAGCAACCCAGTGAAAGAAAGGTAACTTATCGGGATCAAAAATTATCGTCAAAGGCTTATTCCAACTCAAGTGATGAGGAGGAATAAGCTTTTTTCTGTATATAGCAGAAGGCAACCAGATTGCCTTTACACATGATGTGCAGGAAAAAGATTTGGCTGCCAACTTGGGACATAGAGCCACTAACAACCAGTAGCTGAGGCGAAAGGGAAGATAGATGCCTTTGGAGATACCTTGTTAGGCTTGTGGAATACCGCAGTAGATGCCGGAGACATGCTGCTGACAGGACTTGCGGGAGAAGAGAACACGCAAGATTTATATGAATTTGTAAGCGGCGAAGAAGTTGGCACACTGAGGGAACGCAATGGCATCGTGAAAGGTATCGAGAAAGGCGTAAACGATACGCTCAATTATGTGGGAGATACGATTACGGGCAAGAAGGGACCGGAAGAAATCTTTTCAGATTTGGGGAAGCTGGGACAAGGGCTTTACGACGACTATATCGATCCATTCGCGAAGGAAGAGCAATACAAACAAGAAAACTTGTTTAACGGCGGTCTGTGGACCAGATCAGAAGAACAAAGCTATGCGAAGGGCCAGAATACATTTAAGAAAGACATGGTGGTAGCAGAGCTAGCGGCAAACTTTCTAAGTGCCGGAACAGGTACAGCCGTCATGCGGACAGTGAAAACGGCCGATAAGCTGGATGGGCCGGATGGT
>NZ_JABSUV010000078.1:0-6872 GCF_013284275.1 Brevibacillus sp. HB2.2 | reverse complement strand
TTTTGTTCGTAAACACCACTTGCTATGGGCCAGTGGTGTTTCTTGCTTTATCCGCTGAACACTTTAAAAGGCGAGTCAGCTTGTAGGGTGCCGATGCTTCTGGTACGATACTTGGAGTGTAAGCTCCTACGATGTTGGAGGTTTTATGAAACATAACAAAAGTATTTTGAAGAAAACGACCGTCGTTGACTTTAAGCAAGATGCTGCTTTTTTTGTTGACCGGGGAATGCGCTGTTTGAATCGGTACGACTATGATAAAGCATTGCGTTCATTTCGCCGAGCAGTTGAAATGGAGCCGACGAATGCAGAATGCCACTGCCATTTGGCTAGTGCCTTAGCTGAAACTGGACAGTTTGAAGCGTCGAATGAAGTCCTCTATGAAGTGATAGAAAAATGGGACCCATCCATGACAGAAGTGTATTTCTACATGGCGAACAACTATGCCAACTTAGAGGATTACCCTATGGCAGAAGAAATGGCTGTTCGTTATTTACAAGAGGATAGCACTGGACCGTATCGGGAAGATGCCGAAGAGCTCCTCGACTATATTTACTTTGAGCTGGACATGCCACCGCGACACTTCCTCCCAAGTGAAAAAGAGGACGTATACAGCAAGCATGAACGAGCTCGTCGCAGTCTGGAAGAGGGACGTTTCTTAGAGGCATTGGATACCTTAAAAGAAATCGTCGAGGCAGATCCTGAGTTTTTGCCGGCATGGAACAATTTATCTCTCGCCTACTATTATGCTGGAGAATTCGAGAAGGCGATGGAGACAATTGAACAGACGCTGGATAAAGAAGAAGGAAACCTGCATGCACTGTGCAATTTGGCGGTTTTGCTCTCTCATCACAATCAAACGGTAGAGTTGTTGAGCTTAATTGACACGCTGAAAAAAGTTGTTCCGTTCCATCCGGAAAATACCTATAAGCTTGCAACAACAATGGGAGTGCTAGGCCAGCATGACGAAGCGTATTTCCATTACCAACGCATGCTTCGAAATGGACGACCACATGAAGCATGCACGTATCATTATGCTGCAATCTCAGCTTATTTGAGTGGGAAAAAGGATCAAGCATTGCGCTGGTGGCAAAAAGCCAAACAGTTAGATCCAGAAGCAGGAATCGCAGATCAATACATTCAAATGGTAAAAAACGAACAAGAAGGGGAGACTATAAAACCAATCCCCTACCAATACAATACGACCCAACGCGATGTTTCTTGGGAGAAGGCTTCGTTTACGGGAGTGGAAGATTTTAAAACAGACCCGATGATCAGAGCTTCCCTTCTCTGGGCATTGCAGCATGGACGCGATGAAGTGAAATTCGCGGTGCTGCAAACATTGTCTCTGATCGGAGACGATGAAGCTGAAACTGCAGTCCGTCAATTTTATTACCAGACGGATAACCAGCAGCTGCAAAAGTTAGCTTTGCTGGCTTTGGCTGATATGGGTGCAGATATGCCGGAAGGAACTCCTGAAGGATCGAATGGTTCACCGACAATGGAAGATCAAAAGAGCAATATAGAAGAAGGCATAAGCCGTTATTTACTCTCGCAGGGCAAGCAAGAGGCTGGAGAATGGTGCCTCGATGTATGGCGCAAGCATCATGAATATGCCCAAAGTCGTGTACAAGTGCGAAAAGAAGTAGCGTGGGTCGCAGCATTAGAATATGTATACGGAACGATAACGAACGAAAAGCAGTCACAAGCCCTTCTAGCTCAAAAATATGGCATTTCTGCTGCAACCTTGGCAAAGTGCGTTAAAGTTTTGTCGACACTTGATTTTAAATAGATTATTACATTATAATTAATTTAAATAAGGAAACAGAACTGTGTGAGACGAGGAGGCAACAAGCATGAGCGATCAAAAAGTTTATGATGTGATTATCGCCGGAGCTGGCCCTGCTGGAATGACGGCTGCTGTATATACATCCCGTGCGAACATGAGCACATTGATGCTGGAGAGAGGGATCCCAGGCGGTCAAATGGCGAACACGGAAGATATCGAGAACTATCCAGGCTTCACTTCCATTCTTGGCCCTGATCTCTCTACAAAAATGTTTGAGCATGCACAGCAATTCGGTGCGGAGTATGCTTATGGTGAGATCAAGGAAATCCGCGATGAAGAGCCGTACAAGCGCGTTATCACGGGTGACAAGGAATACTTGACCAAATCTGTTATTGTGGCAACTGGTGCAGAGCATCGTTTGCTCGGTGTACAAGGCGAAAAAGAATTGTCCGGCCGTGGTGTATCTTACTGCGCGGTATGCGACGGTGCATTTTTCCGCAATAAAGAGCTGGTAGTTGTTGGTGGAGGAGACTCCGCAGTAGAAGAAGCAGTATTCCTTACTCGCTTCGCTTCCAAAGTGACAATCGTACACCGTCGTGATCAGTTCCGTGCACAGAAAATCCTGCAAAAACGCGCTTTCGATAACGAAAAAATCGAAGTGATTTGGGATACCGAATTAAAAGAGATCCGTGGTGAAGGCAAGGTACAAGCGGTTCTCTTGCAAAACGCCAAAACAGGTGAACAAAGAGAATACCCGGCAGATGGAGTGTTCATCTACGTAGGGATGGACCCATTGACTGCAAGTGTACGTCCACTGGGCATCACCAACGACGCAGGCTACGTACTGACAGACGAAAAAATGAACACCAAAGTAAAAGGTGTTTTTGCAGCAGGCGATGTACGCGAAAAAATGCTGCGCCAAGTCGTGACAGCAACTGGAGACGGTTCGATCGCTGCTCAATCTGCTCAGCATTATGTAGAAGAGCTAAATGAAAAGCTAAAGGAACAAAATGTCACAATCTCTTAACCTGCTTGTAACATGGGTGAAATAATTCAAGTGTAATCTATAGACAATGAATTGACCCCCTTATCTATATAAACAATTGTTGCGTGGCTGGCATTTCAGTCACGCATCTTTTTTTCTAAAATAGCTTGTACGCCTGTAGAGGACGTCCTTGGAAAAACAGGGGAAGCGGTTCAAAAAGGTGCGAATAAGGTCGACAATATGGTATGCTATTGTCAGAATCGTAGGAGGCGAGTTGCGTGACGGAATTGGGAAACGACAAGGCCATGAATCTCCTGATTATTACCGGAATGTCAGGTGCGGGAAAGACAGTTGCTGTACAAAGCTTGGAGGACCTGGGCTTTTTTTGTGTAGACAACCTGCCCCCTGTACTGATTCCCAAATTTGCTGAGTTGGTTAAACAGTCTGGTGGGAGTATTGAGCGAGTCGCATTGGTGATTGACTTGCGAGGGCGTGAGTTTTTTGAAAATCTAGCCGTAACCATGGAAAGCCTCAATCAGATGAATGGACTATCTTACCATATCCTTTATCTGGATGCGAACGATCAGACATTGGTTTCTCGCTATAAGGAAACACGCCGCAGACATCCGCTTTCTCCGAACGGTTCGCCTCTGGAAGGAATTCACGCCGAGCGCCGTTTGTTAGAGGAAATGAAGGGCTGGGCGCATCAGATTATCGATACGAGTCAAATGAAGCCAGTTCAGCTTCGAGAAAAAATCATCAACCAATACGGTCAACAAGGATCACCCCTTACGATTAATGTATTATCGTTTGGTTTCAAATACGGCGCACCGATAGACGCTGACTTGATGTTCGATGTCCGTTTTTTGCCCAATCCGCATTATGTGGAGGATTTGCGTCCGAAAACAGGATGTGATCCAGACGTGGCAGAGTATGTGATGCAGCACAAGGACACAAAGGAATTCTTAGAAAAGCTTACAGACTTTTTGGGGTACACCCTACCGCATTACCAGCGAGAAGGAAAAAGTCAACTTGTGATAGGAATCGGATGCACCGGTGGCAAGCATCGCTCGGTCGCCATTGCAGAACATTTGGGAGAAGCCTTTGGCAAAGATTTTTCTGTCCGTGTTAGTCATCGAGACATGGAAAAGAACAAATGAGCATAAGATGGCAGGAAAGACTGAAGCGTGCATAAAAAGCCACCTGTGGTATATGTATTAGAAATAATGAGGTGACATATGCCTACTAAGGGAGTCGGGAGGCTACAGTCAAGGCCATTACGGATAGTCGTTATTGGCGGAGGAACGGGTCTATCCGTCCTTTTACGCGGTTTGAAGCACGAGCCAGTGCATATTACAGCGATTGTGACGGTAGCAGACGATGGGGGAAGCTCTGGACGTTTGCGAGAAGAAATGGATATGCTTCCACCTGGCGACATTCGAAACGTCTTGACTGCTCTGGCCGATACAGAGCCGTTGATGGAAAAAGTCATGCAATATCGTTTTTCCACAGGCACGGGATTAGCCGGGCATAATTTGGGAAATCTATTACTTGCAGCGATGAACGAAATCACTGGAGATTTTGTCACCGCAGTCAAAACATTAAGCGGGGTTTTGGCAGTGCGTGGAGATGTATTGCCAGCTTCCACGCAATCGATTCAGTTGAAAGCGGAAATGACAGATGGATCTCTCGTAATCGGAGAATCCCAAATACCGTTGACTGGCAAAGAAATCAAGCGGGTGTTCCTTGATCCAGAGGATGCTGTTCCTCTGAGCGAAGCCCTGATGGCGATTGCCGATGCGGATGCCATTTTGATTGGGCCTGGCAGCTTGTACACGAGCATCCTGCCCAATTTATTAGTACGAGGGTTATTTGAAGCGATTACATGCGCACAAGCCCCAAAAATCTACATTTGTAACGTCATGACACAACCAGGGGAGACAGACGGTTTTTCTGCATCCAGGCACGTGAATGTCATGTATGAACATGTAGATAGACCATTTCTGGATACGATCATTGTCAATTCAGCCGAGCTGCCTACCCATGTATTGGACAAATACGCGGAAAAAGGAGCAGCTCCTGTCCGATGTGATTCAAAGCGATTGCGCCAACTCGGTCTGCATGTAGTGGCGAAGCCGTTAGTCACATTTGAGGACGGATACCTACGTCACGATGCACATGCTGTCAGCAAGCAGGTTGTGTCACTTCTCAAACGAAGACGGAAGGTGCTGAAGATAGAGAAGGAGTAGTGAAGTCGATGTCATTCGCCGCGCATACCAAAAAAGAGCTTACCATGATGGAGGGTGCCGATTGCTGCAGCAAGGCAGAGCTCTCAGCCTTGATTCGGATGAATGGAAGTCTGCAGTTTGGAGCCGGACGACTGGTGCTGGATGTGACGACAGAGAACGCGGCGATTGCCCGACGTATTTACACGTTAATCAAGAGGTTGTTTCAGATACACGCTGAATTGCTAGTTCGCAAAAAAATGCGTTTGAAAAAAAACAACGTCTACATTGTGCGTATTCCGAATAAGGCCAATGAGATCCTGCAAGACTTGGGCATCATGGATCAAAGCCTGTCGTTTATCCCAGGAATCGCTCCAGAGATCGTGAAAAAGTCATGCTGCCGCGCTGCTTATTTGCGGGGGGCTTTTTTGGCGGGGGGATCTGTGAATCATCCAGAGGCATCCAGCTATCATCTGGAGATTTTCACTTCCTATCAGGATTTTTGCGAAGCATTGACCAAGATCGCCAATCGGTATAAACTAAATGCCAAGTGCATCGAGCGGAAAAAAGGGTATGTTCTCTATATTAAAGAAGGCGAAAAGATTACAGAGTTTTTGAGCTTGATAGGGGCTCATCAGGCACTTCTGTATTTCGAGGACGTCCGAATCGTAAAGGACATGCGGAACTCCGTAAACCGTTTACACAATTGTGAGATCGCCAACATAAACAAAACGGTGAATGCAGCCACCAGACAGATGGAAAATATTCAGCTCATCGATCAAGAGATGGGTTTGGAGAATTTGCCAAAACGTCTACGCGAGGTCGCGGAGCTTCGAGTGGCTCATCCTGACATCAATTTGAAAGAATTGGGCGAGATGGTGCCAAGCGGAGTAGTGAGCAAATCGGGCATTAACCACCGCTTGCGGAAAATTAACGAAATCGCTGACAAAATACGAGAAAAACAAAATATTTCGATGTAGATGCATGTTATACTAAAGGATAATAGTCTACAAGTAAGGAGGTCCATTCATGGTTCAACAGCAGGTCGTGGTTCAGTTAAAGACCGGTTTGCAAGCTCGTCCAGCAGCTTTTTTCGTACAGGAAGCTAACCGTTTTGCATCGGAAGTATTCGTAGAAAAAGGCAACAAGAAGGTCAATGCGAAAAGCATCATGGGTATCATGAGCCTCGCAATCAGCTCTGGAACGGAAATTACCATTTTGGCAGAAGGGCCGGATGCCTCCCAGGCAGTCAGCAGCCTTACGAATCTGGTAAGTAAAGAAGAATAGAGTCACGAGAGACACCTTTCCCTTAAGGGAGGTGTCTTTTTTTGTTGGTTATCATGATGGATATGTATCAATTCACTTCGGGCAGGGCATTTCTAACCATGTATATTGCATGAAGGAGGAATGAGACATGAGTAACCGTGATAAGTGTTACGAAGGCCGCGATTGTTATGATATGGACATTGATCGGATGGTGAATGAGGGACTGGGGGGCGGAGTTGTTTCCGACCAAAACGGCCTGATTGAAGAAACGACTGTAGATACGATGACAGGGGCTACGTCAGCCAAGCAAGCTCTTGACGATGACCAATAGAGGGAGTCAGTCACTTATGAATGTAACAAGAGCACAAGCCATCATGAAATCAGACGACCATATCAAGGTAGAGTACGATGGACAAGCCGTTTGGATCGATGCTGTAGACGAAAAAACGTCAACAGCACGTGTACATGAGGAAAAAAATCCAGGGCATAGCCGAACAGTCTATGTCAGTCAGTTAATGGAAGTATCACAATGATTCATCGAAAAAGCCGAGCAGACCAAGGAAAACCTCTAGGGGTTTGCTCGGCATAAAAAAAACACTCGGCCGGTAGT
>NZ_JABSUV010000077.1:0-7054 GCF_013284275.1 Brevibacillus sp. HB2.2 | reverse complement strand
ATTTTCTATTTGGTGGGTGCGAGTGTAAAAGTCGCTTCACCCACAAACGCACCCACAAATTACTCATAAATCTTCTGCATATGGTCTTCAAATTTTCTCATGTTGTCACTTTCAATCTTTTTGGAAATGTGGGCATATACATCTGCGGTAATTTGCATGCTGCCATGACCTAGACGCTCCTGGATGTATTTCATATCCGCTCCAGTTTCCATGAGCAAGACAGCGAGAGTATGACGTAGTGAGTGGATAGGCATTGAGGGGACGTTTACTTTCTTTAGTGTTCGTGAAAAGGAGTTAAACAATGTAGACTTCAGTATGAAATTACCATCTTTTCTACACAAAACGAGATTTAGATCATGATGGTAGAGTTCGTCGAAACCTAATTTGTTTTTGTTTTGGTAGGATAAGTGATGTTTGAGATCATTGATTAGTGATTGGCTAATTTTGATCGTCCTATTGGAGTTAAACGTCTTAGTATCACCAAAAAGCTCGGTTTTGTTTTTTGCTCCGAAATCGAGAGTCTTAGTAATGCTAATCGTATATTTTTTAAAGTCTATGTCTGGCCACCTTAAAGCAGCTGCTTCACCTTTTCGCATACCAGTTTCAATTAACACTTTGAAGAATATCCAGTAGATGTAATCATATTGAAGGGTTGCCTGTAAAAACCGAGGTATGTCACTTGATTCCATGAACATAATTCCATCATTTTTTGACTGACCTTTGATTGTAACTCCTAAGCATGGATTTTTCTCAATTTTAGCTAATGTGACTGCTTTCTCCATAGCATTAAACATTGTGGTATGGACGATAAAATAGGGAAGAATGTGTTTCTGAATATTCCTTTGGTGCAGTAGATAAGTGTTTTTACGGATAGTGTCTTTTTTGTACTCATCCAGCCAAATCTGAAGAAAGCTCTTTAGTGGTATGTCACTCTGTTCATGAAACTCTAGTAGCCCTATCGAGTCACGTTTAGAAAAGGAAAGAGACCTGGGTCCATAGGTGGTTCCTACATTAGGCCAGCCCCGTAATCGGGCTACAGACTGATGATAAGTATATATTGGTTTGTTACATTTTATGGGTAAGAAATTTAGCCTGAGGGAGAGTAAGTATGTGAAAACTGTATGGCGAATCAGTATTTATCTCATCGTTTTTGTTGTCGTAGTAGGAGGTGCAGGCACACTCGGGTTCGTCAATACAATGAATGAGGTAATGTCGGTTTACGATAAACCCGCACCTGCATTGACGAATGTGCAGGTACCGAAATATGACGCAAACAAACCGACAGTGGCAGTGTTACTGGCGAATGAATCAACAGAAGTGTTCGATTTTCTCGTCCCATACGAGATGTTTGCGATGACGGAAGCTTACAATGTATACAGCGTTGCACCCGATCGTGAAATAAAATCACTAACCGGCGGACTCGATGTCGTTCCGCATTATTCGTTTGACGAAATGGATGCGATGCTCGGCAAAAGCCCAGACATTATCGTCATACCGTTTATGCCGATTCTAGATGAGAAAAAATATACGCCTGTCCGCGAATGGATTCAGAAGCACGCAAGCGACAAGACTTTATTGCTTTCCATTTGCAATGGGGCAGAAAACCTGGCTGATACTGGCTTACTTAACGGCAAATCTGCCGCGACGCACTGGGGAGACATCGACCGACTCATTAAACAATATCCGAAAGTCCAGTGGGTGAAAGATCTGCGCTACGTCCCACAAGGTAATATCATATCTTCTGCGGGTCTGACATCGGGAATTGACGCTACACTATATGTCATCTCACAGCAGTTGGGTGAGGAGGCGGCGGAGAAAGTAGCGGTAGAGATGAACTATCCATCTTACGATTATGTGAAAAAACCGCAAATGGAACCGTTCACTGCCGGGCTCAGCGATATAACGTTCATACTTAACAACGCTTATCAATGGAACAAAGTAAAAGCGGGCGTTCTGCTGTATAACGGCGTTGATGAATTAGATTTGTCCGCCGCATTCGATACGTACGCTGCTTCTGGCACGACTTCGACGTTAACTGTTTCCGGTGCAAACGAACCGATCGTAACGAAGCATGGCCTGAACTTAGTCGCGCGCTATCAGATAAAAAACGTGCCGAAACTAGCGAAAATGATTGTCGTCGGTGCCGATGCCGAATCAGCAGCCGCCAAAGACATCAACCAATGGAACGAAAGCGGCAACAGCGCGGAACTACTGTACTTACATCGCGAAGCAATGGATCGGTTTGCAATGGATCCTGCATTCGAGGATTTGGCCAAGCAGGAGGATATTGGGACGGCGAAATTTGCTGCAAAGCGGCTCGAATATCGCGCCACGGATCATCTGAAGCTAGAAGGTAGAACCTTCTCTTTTGAAGCGTTTGGCGTACCAATTTTGCTCGGCATCCTATCCTTGATCGTTGCTTTTTTCATCGATCAGCGATTCTTCCGCAGGAAAAAAGATATAAGCGCATCAAGGTAGTGACATTCTATCCGACTTGAAGGTGGCCAATGGGGTGCTGGCTGAAAGAATAGACTGTTTTCTACGCCTCTCCATCTTTCCGATGAAAAAATGATTTATACTGGTGTTGTTGATCTAGTGATTTCTTAACCATAACTGCTCGTTAGTTGGATAACTTGCCGTCAGATTTTTGCATGGAGCAACAACCATTTCAACTAATGCGGAAGCCCTCCCTTGGACAATCTGGGAGGGCTTTTTTCTGTGAAAATCCATTCGTTGAATAATTGCCAAGTAAGGAACGGAGTTTTTAGCTAAATCACGAAGTAACCAAAAATGGCAATAGAATGCCCGAGACATCGAATTTTTAGATGCTTGTATAGTCACCTATAAAAATGGACATAATAAATAAGTTCAAGAGGTACTTGTTCTATCTATGTACGATTCCTTGTTAGACAACAAGTGGTACATAATCGTTAATAGCTTATGGGCAAGGGCAACAAGTGCCCTTTTCTTGCCTCGTCTAGATGACAATTTCCAATACCGTGCAGACATATACGTGTTGCGCGCTCGAGATGCTGCCCATGCAGTTTCACAAAGGGCAGATCTTATGTGTGGATTCCCCTTCGGGGTGCGAACGGCTTTTTTTTACCCGCACTTTCATGATTGCCTGGACAAACACCAGCCCATGAAGCTAAATGGGCAGCAGTTGGGAATTGACTCATATCAGGCCCCATTTCAGCAAGTAGAGTCGCTGCCGTTAGCTTATCAACTCCAGGTACGGATTGAAGAAGCTGTACTTCTTCCTTGTAAGGCTCCTCCGTTTACTCTTTGCAGCAATGAGTGCATCTTTGCTAGCATCCGTCATATTTCGTTTCTTATCCTGAGGAGAAAGCAATCCTTCTTGCCCCATCTTAAACACCTAACTGAATGTACTATGAATACTATAAAACTGAATATAGATATCAAGTATTTAATGAAATAAAAAGAATGGGCAACTCTACATTGAATACTGTAAAGTCACCCATTCTGACTAGTTAAGATAAATGTCATTTAGTTGGCAGTACATTCCGTACTTTGCGGATGGTGTCAGCGACACTGGTACTACCACCTATTTTCTGTACTTTTGATCATATACATCTTCCTCTGCATCCAACCAGAAGTGATATGATTCACCTACAACAATCGCTTCTTTCATAGTATCCTCAGAGTTATTAGCTGTAGAATTTTTATTTGAATTTTCCATGAAAATCACTTCCTTGCAACAAGATATTCTTAGTGTAAGCCTCATTGTATGCTCCTTCAACAGTCATATGCATCTCAAACGTATACTATCGACATAATTTAGGTGTTACACCATAGAAAATGTCGAATAAATCAATACTCAGTACGACTTTGTTGACATTTAATAAAAAATATCGCACCGGGTCAATTAATCCCTGCTATTATTTCCGATCAAGGTAAGCGTCGACTTGGACAGTTGAAATGGGGATTAGTTCCCTCGTCGGCACAGGATGAGAAGAGCGGGTACAAAGTGATTAATGCACGCGCTGAGACGCTCACTGAAAAGCCAGCCTTTTGCCAGTTGTTTGAGAGGAAACGATGCATTGTACCAGCAGATGGATTTTTTTATTAAATGTCAACAAAATGTGTTTAAGGGCATAACAAATATAATCAGTAGATAAGATGTATAACATTTTAAATATCTCAATTCGGCATAAATATCTCTTTCCATTAATAATGTGGTGTACATTGGCCATATCAAGAGCTTTATGTTCTTTTTCAACGCAACTGGAAACTTAAGTTTTTCGAGAGTTCCAGTGAAATACATCAGAATGTTAACCCTAGCAAAAGACAGCCAACTAATTAGTCGGCTGTCTTTTCGTTAAGCTAACGGGCAGGTTAATTGAATTTCTTGAACATACTACAGGTATGAGAACGAAAAAAATAACAAGTATGATTTTCAAGATTTAAGACACGCTACAGTTTCTTTTGTTTACTAAACCTAGCATCATTCAATGTGGATAAAAACTAGAATTTCAGCGTTCGCAGAATTCGTGAAAGCAAGTACGACCAAAGAAAAAAGAGGTCAAACCATTACATTCTGGTGACCTCAAATACGATTCGTTAGGTTGATCACGTTCTATTCGTTAGCGCTAAGTGACAACAAGTGCTTCAGATTGTCATCGATGAATTGATTATCGGCACTGTTGATACCGCGGCCGGCAAAGTGACCCCAGATTGACTGGATCGGGTTAAGACTAGCATTAGGGATACGTGCAGCTTCATATGCATTATCGTCCGCTGTGCAGAAGAGATCGGTACTTCCCGGCATAATGCAAGCAAATGCCTTTATGCTTTTAAGTGCCTTATCAAAATCTCCGTTATAGGAAGAGTTGGCACTAATGTCTGCATGCTGGCCTGTCCATAACATGGCTAGGACGTTATGTGGATCCATATTCATAAAGCTATTTTCCCAGACACCAGCTACAAAATCCTCCAATGAGTCAAATCCCATCTCACGATAAAGCTCCTCTCGATAAAAGGCATGTGATAATCCCCATCCCGCATACACCCGACCAACGGCGCGCATGTCTGCAGAAGTCAACTGGTTTAGTTTACTTGAGTCGAAGCCGACTGCAGATAGCAGTGAGGATTTTACACCTTCCAGCACTACATATGTGTGAGGCCAAGGTTTGGCGATACTTCCGAAAGGTGCAATCCGTTCGACCATCTCCGGGTAACTTGCCCCCCATTGAAATGCCTGAATGCCGCCCATGGACCATCCGACGACGAGAGCAATCTTCTGAATGCCGAATTTTTCGGTCAGTAGTTGATACTGGAATCGTACGTTGTCATAGATAGTTACCTGTGGAAAGTTTGCCCGCTCGAATGGATGGGGCGTGTTGCTGGGAGAGGATGAAAGTCCATTACCCAGCAAATTTGGAACGATAATAAAATATTTCTCTGGATCAAGTGCCATTCCGCTGCCAATGAGCCATTCATTCTGAACATGCTGATCTCCAAATGCCGTTGGATAGACTATCACATTATCTTTCTGTTCATTTAATTTTCCGTATGTTTTATAAGCAAGAAAAGCATTGGGTAACGTCACTCCTGATTGTAAAAGTACATCACCCAAATTGAAAATTTCATAATCCATCGTATGGTCGCTCCCTTCAAAATGAAAACCACATGTTTACTGTGATCTCTTGTACCCAGTATAGAGTCGTGATACTCTCAATAAAAGTGAATAGAATTCAAGATAGCATTCAATATAATTGAAAGAAGAAAGGGGGCCTCCGATGGAATTGCGCCAACTGAATACGTTTTGCACGGTTGCTACAACATTGAATTTCACGCGGGCAGCAGAGGTGCTGAGCTACGTTCCTTCCAACGTTACGATGCAAATTAAAGCATTGGAAGAGGAGCTGGGTGTCCGCCTCTTTGATCGGTTGGGCAAGCAACTCGCGCTCACAACTGCGGGCAAACGCTTTTTAACGCATGCCCAAGGTGTTCTTGAAAAATTGGACGAAGCTCGCAGTGTTGTCCATGATAATGCAAAACTAAGTGGTACTCTAACGATAAGTGCGAATGAAGTTATTTGCTCCTATCGGCTTTCTCCGGTCTTCCAACGGTTTCGTTCGCAACATCCGGGTGTTCGCCTGATCTTTCGCTCAGTTCCGAATCAAGAGCTTAAGCAAACGTTATTCGAGGGAACGACGGATATCGTTTATATGCTGGATGAACCTATTTGCTCAAGTGGACTTGTCGTGGAACCGCTCGTAGAAGAGAATTTCCGTTTGTTGGCTGCTCCAGATCATCCACTTGCTAAGCGAACTGTGCTAAAGTTGGAAGATTTTCATGAAGAAGTGTTCTTGACCAATGAAAAGGGTTGTCCATATCGAACGATGTTTGACCGATCTTTTGAGAAAGAAGGCATTGATAGCATCACGTATCTGGAGTTTCAAAGTGCTGAAGCAATTAAAAAATGTGCAATTTCTGGAATTGGTATTGCCTTTCTTCCTGAAATCGTCGTGGAAGCTGAAGTTGAACGCGGAGAACTTGTTGTCCTTCCATGGCAAATTCCGGATTTGCAGGTGTACACACAGATGTTGTGGCATAAAGACAAGTGGCTTTCACCAATCATGTTATCTTTCATAGAAGCAACAAGGAATGTTTTTCATTTGGTCAGCAAGCCTGTGAACCAATCCAACATCGAATTGAGTCATCTTTAGGTTTGAACTCGGGGGAGGAGAATAGCATGGAGACTCAAGCACAGTTGCATATATCGCGGAATTTTATCTTTCCTTGTCCATTCCTTCTCTGCACGAATAAACCTCCTAGTTGCCGTCTGGCGCAAGCTTGCCGCCATGAAATCCCCAGTCAATTTTGACAAATAAAGTGAGTGAGTGGTAGATTCTATTTATACGAATTCTTGAATTTGGGTGGGCTTATGAGAAAAAAATTACAAATATACATATCGGCTACTTACTACGATCTTATTGAGGAAAGACATACCGCTGTTGAAGCCGTACTCCAAGCCGGTCATATCCCTGCTGGAGTCGAGCAATTTTTCAAGGAAAGTCCAATGAAAATT
>NZ_JABSUV010000076.1:0-7077 GCF_013284275.1 Brevibacillus sp. HB2.2 | reverse complement strand
TTCGTCTCTATCGAGGCGACTTTTCTATCTTATCATACCGTCTAGCTTTTTGCAAGATCTTTTTTCGAAAAATCTTGTTTCGCTTAGCGGCGACAATTCAACACTTTATCAAACAATACTCAAGAAGTAAATAGCTTAATTGGCTTTTCTTCTTGAAGTGTTGCTTCAATCGAAGCGACAAGATGTATCATATCACGTATTTTTAAACAACACAAGAGGTTTTTATAATTAAATTGAATTTCTTTAAATTATATTAAAAGAGAGGCGAATGATTCGCCTCTCTCCTTTACTGTTCCATTACTCTCACAATAGATAAATGTCGAGCTTCAACTAGGTTTACGATTTTTCCACCTGTTTCAACCATTGGTCTCGTTGGGTGATTACGATCTGTAAATACAATCTTCCCAATCGTTCCATCACTTAACTCAACCAGCGTTCCTACAGCGAATTGAGTGATCCCCTCCACAAATGATCGAACAATGGTAGGATCAAGCTTCCCGAAGCTATCCTGCACTAATTGCTCCACGACTTGATAGGGAGACAACGCCTTTTGATGCACACGATCCGAGCTCATTGCATGATACACATCGGCCACAGCAACAATTTTGCTGTATAAATGCAGTTTAGAACCAGGCAAACCTAATGGATAGCCTGAACCATCTTCTCGCTCATGATGTTGCAAAGCCGCTAATGCTACACCTTCACTTAAACCGTGGGATGACTTAATAATTTGGTAGCCATAAACGGTATGCTTCTTCATCTCTTCGAATTCATCTGGCGTAAGCTTCCCTGGTTTTTGCAAAATCCGCCGATCAATTTTCGTTTTTCCTATATCAAGCAATGTACCCGCCAGTGCGACCTGCATCCATTCCTTTTCAGGTACCTTGACCCATTTTGCAATCATATAAGAAATAATCCCAACCGCTACGGCATGCTCGTAGGCATAGCTATCCATCTTTGCAAAGCGCCGAAGGGAGAGAAGTACTTGTGGTTGCTGCTGAAACTCCGTAATGATCGGCGTAACAACTTCTCTGACTTCCATAACTGGTATGTTATTGCCGCCTTGTACGCGGGTCATCAAATTTTTCAGTGTAGACACTGCTTTATCAAATGACTCCTGAAACACAGGTTTAGCTTGGGTAAACTTATCAGAAGCTTCTGGCGCATCTACCTTGGTTGAGGTTGGTTCACCTTGGTCAGTCAAATCCCCTCCTGAATCCTCTACTTGTACCTGTTTGATCATGAACGCTTCTAAGAATTGCACTTCCCGTTCATAGAGAGGGGTTCCTTTTGCAAAAAGAATGCCTCCCAATGCTGTAAATACGTCTTCAGCCAATTTCGCTCCAAGAGTCAGTTGTTTCACTTCCACATTGGGCAACCTGCTCACCACCCGATCCAACTTGTTAATGATATAGTATCCATTTCCCAATTTTACTTCAAACCCAAACCATTTGCAGGGAAAAAGCATGGATTGAACAAACTTTTGCACTTACACAAAAAAACGCCCCACATTATGCGGGACGCTTTCGTCGTGATTTTTCTTTATTCCTCTGTCGGTTCGGTAGGTTCGATAGGCTCGGTTGCTTCGACAGTCTCTCCGTCTTGCAGATCTTCGATTCCCTCTTCCGCATCTTCATCCGTCATATCCTCTTCCTCAGTTGGAGGACATTTGGCGACTGATCCCACTTGCTCATTTTCAGACAAACGGATCAGTTTCACACCTTGTGTGTAGCGCCCCATCACAGAAATACCTTTCATTTCTGTACGAATGATGATACCTGAAGTGGTAATAATCATCAGATCTTCTTCAGGCTCAACGACTTTCAGACCGACGACCGGACCGCTACGATCCGTTACATTGTGTGTCTTAATTCCTTTACCACCACGAGATTGAATGCGGTATTCATCGACAGGAGTCCGTTTTCCGTAACCATTCGCCGTTACAATGAGCACTTCTGCATTTGGCTTGATAACGTCCATATCGATGACATCATCATCGTCGTCAAGGGTAATCCCCTTCACACCGGTGGCGTTACGTCCCATCGTACGTACGTCTCCCTCATTGAAACGGACGGACATGCCTTTATGAGTACCCATGATGATTTGCTGTTGGCCATCCGTCAGACGAACACCAATCAACTCATCATCTTCGCGCAGGTTAACCGCAATTAGCCCGCCTTTGCGAATATTTTCATAGGACTCCAGCGTGGTTTTCTTAATAATCCCCTTCTTGGTCGCAAAGAACAGGTAATGTTCTTGATCAAACTCTTTCACAGGGATTACCGCACTAACTCGCTCCCCTTTTTCAATCTGAATGAGATTGATGATTGGGGTACCTTTTGCTGTCCGGCTCAGGTCAGGAATCTCAAATCCTTTTAGGCGATACACCTTCCCTTTGCTCGTAAAGAACATGATGTAATCATGCGAGTTGGTAATGTACAGATGCTCGACAAAATCGTCATCCTTGGTTCCCAATCCCTGCACGCCACGTCCGCCACGTTTTTGCGAACGGTAGGTCGAAACAGGCAGACGCTTGATATAACCGTCATGCGTCAGGGTGATTACGACATCTTCCTCTGGGATCAAATCAGCATCTTCGATATGATTCTCATCGAAAGTAATTTCTGTGCGTCTTTCATCGCCAAACTTCTCTTTGATCTCACCCAGCTCATCGCGGATGATCGCGTAGATTTTGGCTTCGTCTGCAAGAATAGCACGCAGTTCTGCGATTTTTACCATGAGCTCCTGGTATTCGTTCTCGATTTTTTCTCGTTCCAAACCAGTCAGGCGTTGCAGACGCATATCGAGAATCGCCTGTGCCTGCTCGTAGGACAAGGAGTAATTCTCCATGAGTCCTGTGCGAGCTTCTTCCGTGGTTTGAGAAGAACGAATCAAGCTGATAATCTCGTCAATATGATCCAATGCAATACGCAAGCCTTCCAAGATGTGCGCACGGGCTTCTGCTTGCTTGAGATCATATTCGGTCCTTCTGCGGATAATGACACGTTGGTGCTCCAAATAGTAATAGAGCATGTCACGCAGATTCAATACACGCGGACGACTATCAACGAGTGCCAGCATATTCACACCAAATGTAGACTGCATTTGGGTATGCTTAAATAGATTGTTCAATACAACCTTTGGAATGACGTCACGGCGCAATTCCATGACAATACGCATGCCTTTGCGGTCAGACTCATCACGAAGGTCGGTAATGCCTTCGATTTTTTTCTCGCGTACTAGCTCCGCGATTTTTTCCACAAGTCTAGCCTTGTTCACCTGATAAGGGATCTCTGTTACGATGATGCGCGGTTTGCCTTTCCCATCCTCTTCAATCTGGGTTTTGGCACGCATAATAATGGAACCACGGCCTGTTTCATAGGCACGCCGAATACCACTGTAACCGAGAATCTCCCCCGCTGTAGGGAAGTCAGGTCCCTTGATGATTTTCATCAAATCTTGAATCGTAATATCAGGATTGTCGATCATGGCAATGACACCATCAACAACTTCCGTCAAGTTATGTGGCGGAATATTGGTAGCCATACCTACAGCAATCCCTGATGCACCATTCAAAAGCAGGTTCGGGAAACGAGAAGGCAATACAACCGGCTCTTCTTTGCGTCCGTCGTAGTTAGGAATGAAATCGACCGTTTCTTTATCAATATCGCGCAAAAGCTCCAGCGCGAGCTTGGAAAAACGCGACTCCGTATAACGCATCGCCGCTGCCGGGTCGCCGTCTACAGAACCGAAGTTCCCTTGCCCTTCAACTAGCATGTAGCGCATGTTAAAATCTTGGGCCATACGTACCATCGCTTCATAGATGGAAGAGTCACCATGCGGATGGTAGTTCGCCATTACTTCCCCGACAACGTTTGCCGATTTACGGAACGGCTTGTCAGGAGTAAGGCCCATATCGTGCATGGCATACAAAATACGCCTGTGTACAGGCTTCAAACCATCGCGAACGTCAGGCAAAGCCCGACTGACGATAACGCTCATCGCATAGCTAATGAACGATTCTCTCATTTCGTGGCTAATATCGACTTTTGGAAACCGAGCAGTTTCTTCTGCCATAAAGGGTAAACCTCCAACTGGTTATCACAATACTTCATTATACCATATAGAGAGAGGACACGTCCAAAAAAACCACTTGAATCAATCTATTTCCCTAAGATTTCCCTCTGAATTGGTCGTACGCTCGGGCATTCCGTTTCACCCCTAAATATTCCAGGTTTGTTTCACGCTGGATCACACAAAAACAAAAAAGGCCCCTACATTCTGGCGCCTAGAATTTCATGTCTTTTTACATGTAGTTATCATCATCTTTACAGCTTCACGACCATTTCCAATTCAGAGAAGCGAATCATTGTCTTCGTATCGATTAACAATCCGAACGTAATCGCGATCATCTGTAGTAGTTTTCTCATGGTGTATCCCTCCGTTATTGAATGTACTTTCATTTTACAGAGTATGACCACGTAGTCCTATCGATTTGGGTTTCAACTTCCTTACACTATTGTAAGAAACGTAGGAAAGGAAGTATGGGAAAAGTGTGGGAAATGCCTCCAACAACTGCTTAAGTCTGTTTGAAGATGTACAATAAAGTGAGAATCTTAAGGTTCGCGGAGGAATCCCATGAAGATCTTTCACATTGCTATCGTAGACGATGACATCAATATTCGTCAGATCGTCGAAGCCTATCTGCAAAAGGAAGGCTATGTTACAACTGCCGTTGAATCAGCCGAAGAGGCTATTACTTTAGAGCAAGAGAATCCCCCCGATCTATGGGTATTGGACATCATGTTGCCAGGTATGAATGGCTATGAGTTTTGCCGACGTATTCGTGCTGGCTCAGAAACGCCTATCATCATGGTTTCCGCACGCGACGAAGAAGTAGACAAGATTCTTGGACTAGAGCTAGGAAGCGACGATTATCTCACCAAGCCTTTTAGTCCCCGTGAATTAGTGGCACGTGTGAATCGGGCACTCCAGCGTTGGAAACAAATGAAATCCCATGCGGAAGAAACAGCTATTAGCGCTCTTGTTTTAGATAAGGAAAAACGTCTTGTATATTCTTTTGGGGAGGAAGTAGAGGTCACCTCGAAAGAGTTTCAAGTGCTCAGCCTTTTATCGGAGCATCCGAATCGGGCTTTTTCCCGTGATGAGCTGCTCTCTCTTATATGGGGATTTGATTATTTTGGAAGTGATCGAGTGGTTGATGATCTCATTCGTCGTATCCGAAAAAAGCTGGATAAGATCCCTCTTGAGACGGTTTGGGGCTTTGGGTATCGCCTGCGAGCTTTGGAAGGAACGAAGGATGAATGAGTATCCAATTTCGCATTACGTTGATGTTCGCCCTTCTTCTCTGTCTTGTCATGGGGGTATCAGCTTTCCTGATCAATTCATTTTTGCTCGATAATTTAATTGAGCAGCAAAAGAATGAATTAAACCTAAAAGGTCGATTCTGGATCGAAAAAATGAACGAATCGAATGTAAAGATTGAAACAGAGGGAGTCGCAGAACTCGAAAAGCTTCTCGTCTCCAATCGCAAGATAGAAGTTTTGCTCTTAGGCAAAAAGAAAAAAGTACTCTACACGTCCCTGCCTTCTTCCAATTTGAATGGGTGGATGGATGCCCTTGAGCGTAAAGCGGAGAAAAGGCAAAATCGAAACATATGGATGGTCGGAAGCGATGATTATGTGGTCGTTAACCTGCCTTTTAAAAACGACGAAAAGCAACGACTGATTCTGGCCTCTCCTGTACGTGGACTTAAAGACACTCGTATGGAAATGACGAATAACATCTTGCTCATCGTTTTGATTGGGGCCGTATCTACCATTTTGCTCAGCTTTTTTATTACGCGTAGTATGGTGCAGCCACTGCATAAATTGACGAGAGAAATAAAAAAGGTTCAAGCACGGCGTTTTTCCGAGGTCCAACTCATTCCTGCACGCGGTGAAATTGCTGAAGTCTCGGATAGTGTTTACTCCATGGCACAAGAGCTCGATCGTTTTCATGAAATCCAGCGGCAATTTTTACAGAATGCTTCCCACGAGCTAAAAACCCCTCTCATGTCCATTCAAGGATATGCCGAGGGAATTCGCGATGGTGTTTTTGTTGATGATGCTGCTGAAAAGGGTTTTGATGTCATCGTAGAGGAAACCAATCGATTGAAGCATATTGTGACTGAAATTATATTGTTGGCCAAGCTTGAAGGTGAAGAGAATTTGTTTGGTCCCTCGTGGCATTCCGCTACCGACCTGGTGACTCGTACCATTGAGCGTTTACACCCTTTGCAGCTCCAACACAATGTAACGATTTCAGTACGTCCGACTAAAACCAATGACGTAGTGTACGTAGATGAAGGAAAGTTTCTTCAAGCCTTGTTGAATATCATTGGAAATGCTTTGCGCCATGCCAAGGATCAGATCACGATCGAAATTAAATCAGGCAAACGTCAGCTCCAGATAGAAGTACAAGATGATGGGGAGGGCATCGTGGAAGAACTTCTCCCTCATTTATTTCATCGTTTTGTGAAAGGAAAAAATGGTGATGTCGGACTGGGGCTAGCTATTTCTCGAGCAATTATCGAACGTTCGCACGGCTGTCTTCAGGCAGAAAATGGCCCACTCCACGGCGCTATCTTTCGCATCACCCTCCCCTTGTATCCCCAGCCTGAAAACTCACGAACACCCGAGTGATCTAGTGTCTACTCGGGTGTTTTTCTTTCCATCTATATATTTACCGCTACATGTTCCCGGAAACTTTCGCCGCAAGCGCGTTCCTCCCAGTTCGCATAACTTTAAATGACTCCTCCACCGTAAGCAGCCACAGCAACACCTAATTGATGTGCAGCCAATAGCTACCCAATCTAAGCCAAAAGTAAGCGTAGAAGAGGATAACGCTGCGGGATTACCGAAAATCCAGCGAGAAGAGGGAGAAATACTAGCTATCCTGTTAGTAGATCCGACTGGAAGAGGCTTGTCTCATAATGACATAACTCTTTTTTTAAAAACATACGTCAGAAATTTCAGTCTTCAAATAGCGCAAAAAAACCATCCGACTTGGATGGTC
>NZ_JABSUV010000075.1:0-7681 GCF_013284275.1 Brevibacillus sp. HB2.2 | reverse complement strand
TGGGGCTTCTCGTGTAGATGCTGCACATGTAGCAGAAGCAATTCGTTACAGAGCCTTGGACCGAGGGCTACTTATTTAATGGAGCCCGACTTATGATCAATGCAGAACACAGTATCTGATTAAGGGATAAAACAAGTTAAAGCGAGATAGTATTCAAAAATCAAGCAGAGTAACGAATAAAAGTAGATCCCAAGGTGGTAATTAAATTTACTAGTGCAACATCTTTGAGGCAAAATGTTACTATAATAGCCGGAATTAATTACCTGGAGGATTGTTAATGAAGCATGTCGTCATCTAAGAATCTTGATTCAATGCTTTTTGTGATGAGCTTTCTGTTAGGTTGCTCCCAAATGTAGAATCCGGATATGATGCGGATGCGATTCGATTGGAATTCGGTAGAAATTGATCATTTCCTAGCAAAAGAGATGGAAAAGCAGCAAACAACTCGCCTAGTGATAAATCTGAGCGGGTTGTTTTTGTTACTTTATTTTTCTAAATCCATAACTTCATGGAATTGCTCACATACTTTATTTGTCATAGAGTTTTCGTAATTTATAACTTCGTTAGAAATGTTTTGTCGAATGATATAGGTGAGTATTTATCATATGAAATTCATTAGAATCAAAAACATTTTGTCGAATTAAGTGAAATAATTTCGAAACATTAAACTTTATCGAGATATAAGGTTGATAGTAATATATTGAAGCTAAATTATAAGTATTTGGAGGCATTTATGGGATTATCTCGTAGCGAGCGCAATGAAGACAGAAGAGATGCAAGATTAGAACGCCGTCAAGCTTTAGAGGCAAAAGCCCAAGCAGAAGCAAAAAAATCGTCTATAACTTCTAGTAGCGCTCAACAAAGCACTACAAACTTATCGAAATCATCCGTACAAAAAACTAGTGTAGATAGAGTTGACATTAGTGAAGCGGCAAGAAATTTAGCAGCTACGGTGCCTAAACAAGCTCAAACATCAAATAACAAAGGAGTAATGCATGGTCCGCCGATTCCACCTAATACTGGAAAGACGTGGGGGGAGGCAAGCAGTGAAGCTGCAATTAGTGCTATAGCTGGAACAGTGGTGACTACCTCAGTTGAAACTGGTGGACAAGCCTTATTTAATAATTCGTCCCTTCCAGGACCAATATCGAAAATTATTGGACTAGGGGTATCAACAGCTGATGTTTATTACGATGCCGCAGCAAATATATCTAAAGGCGATACCAAGTTTGGGAGTGATAAATCGATTGCGCAATCTGTTACAGAGGCTGCTACAGGGGCTTTAATATCTGAACTAGGTTCATCGGCATTGGTTAATACAATTGCAGTAACACCAGCTTATATGCAACTAACACCAGAGAATAAAAAAACTACGGCAATAGTGGCTGGATTAACTACAGGTTATGTAATTTCGCTTGCAGATTCAAAGATTGGAGTATCACCAGGATTAGCCGAATATGTTGAGAAAGAAAAAAGTCGAGTTAAAGAGTCGGGTAAAAAAATTAATGAGTATATAAATCTAAGTAACAAAAAAACTTATAGTGATTTTCCATATAAAGAAAAACAAACAATTGATAAATATATGAATAATGTGGCGTTTCAAAATGATCGTATACTAAAAGCAAAGGTAGCTTGGGAAGCCGTAACCGAATAGGTGATAAAGATGGAAAGGAAAAAGCAAAAGCAGTTGCCAAAGATGCACGACAAAAAGGTGGCATGTCAAGTATAGCGACAACTATAGATCGTATTAAAGAATTGAATGATAAAATACTAAAAGAAAAAAATAATTATAGAGAGGCAGAAAAAAACAAGGACAAAAAGGCTCAAGACGCAGCTCGTGAACGAGCTAACGCATATAGAACCCAAGGTGGTACTATAAGATAAAATGAATGCAACATTGCACCTTCGATTTGAAAAAAGTTTTAAACAAAGATATGACTAACTGGAGGAATAATATGAGAGTACCACGTCATCTGAGAATCTTACTACAAATCATTTTTGTGGTGACTTTGATGTCAGGCTGTTCCCAAACTAATAAACCAGTTGAGACGACTGAATTCATAAAATACGAAGATAAAACTAATAAATTCAATATTTCATATCCAAAAGACTGGATTGTTGACACAACGCGGAAAAATGTAAATGTTCTATTTAACTCGCCAAAAGAGAGTGAAAAAGACGTTTATACAGAAAATATAACTGTAAAGGCGTTTACATTGCCAGAGGAAGCTTCATCTCCTATGGAAAACTATAGAGATGGAATGATTGAGACTATTAAGAAGCAGACACCTGGTATTGAAGTTCTTAATACTTCCGACTTAACAATAAATGAGCTTCCAGCTCTTCAGATCCTTTTAAGAGAAAAGCGAGAAAATGTAGATTTATCGCATCAAATGACTGTTGTATTTAAAGGCAATATGGGATATGTACTAGGATTTACCTGCTTAGATGGAGAGCTTGACAAATATTCCTCAACAACCGATAAAATAATAAATTCTTTTAACATCATCAATTGAAATATTTTTAATCTATCAGGTAGTAAAAATATGTTTCTCCCAAATTTTAAGGGGTATTT
Organism: Brevibacillus sp. HB2.2; assembly: GCF_013284275.1. Classification (NCBI taxonomy): domain Bacteria; kingdom Bacillati; phylum Bacillota; class Bacilli; order Caryophanales; family Paenibacillaceae; genus Brevibacillus; species Brevibacillus sp. HB2.2. The sequence continues at coordinate 5,106 of NZ_JABSUV010000075.1, read as the reverse complement.
TCTTTAGACACTTCGAGATATGTTAAGTAAAGTCGTCGGTAATGATATCATTTGAGAACCTCACCCAGTCATAAAAAGGGTAGCGAGCTGCTTCCTTTCATCAAACAAAAGAGCCCTTCGGATATGATATGATATGATCCCCTCATTGTGGACAGAAAAAAGTAAGCACCTTACTCTGTCTATTATGGGGGGATTTTCTCATGGGAAAAATCAGAAGAACTTTTGACGCTGCCTTTAAGAAAAAAGCAGTGGATTTATATTTGAGAGATGGAATGGGTTATAAAACCGTAGCTAAAGAATTAGGTATCGAACTTCTGTAGTGCGTCGGGGGTTGCACATTATCAAACGGAAGGAATGACGGGTCTTGAAGAGAAACGAGGAAAAGCAAAAGGGCCTGGTATAGGTAGACCCAGAACGAATCCGGAGGATCCTGAGACTAAAATCAAGAGATTAGAAGCGGAAAATGCATTGTTAAAAAAGCTCTTGCAGATGTGAAAGGTGGAATGGATTCTGTACCTGAAAGCAAAAGGTTTGCTATCGTCAATGATTTAGCTAATCAAGGATATAGCATTCTGCTTTTATGCCATCTAGCCGAAGTCTCCAGAAGTGGATATTACAGATGGATGAAAAGGCAAGCCATCACCTCTCCAAAGCAGCTTGAAGATGAGCAGGTAAAGTAGAAGATCGCAGAGTGTTTTCATAAAGTCCGGGGAATCTATGGGTATCGTCGGATTAAAGTATGGATCTAGAAGAAATATGAACAGCATATAAACCGCAAACGTATTCATCGATTAATGAAGGTTACGGGGTTTCAAGCGATCATTCGCAAGAAAAGGCCTTATTACGGCAAAAAAGAAGCGTACGTAATCTCAGGCAATCTTCTGAACAGGAATTTCCATGCAGGGAAGCCAAGTGAGAAATGGGTCACCGACATTACTTATCTGATTTTTAATGGACAAAGACTGTATCTATCCGTCATTAAAGATCTATTTAACAACGAGATCATCGCTTATCAGATAAGCCGAAGAAACGATTTGAAGCTCGTTATAGATACTCTCAAAAAGGCTAAAAAGAAACGAAATGTTCGAGGAATCCTGCTTCATAGTGATCAAGGGTTCCAATACACATCCCGTCCATATAACAACTTGATTAAGAAATACAAGATGGTAGCCAGTATGTCCCAAAAGGGAAACTGCTGGGAAAATGTATGTATGGAGAACTTCTTTAGCCATTTTAAATCCGAGTGCTTTAACCGCTGTACGTTCCGTACAGTTGACGAAGTGAAACGTGAAGTTAAACATTACATCCATTTTTACAACCGTGAGCGTTTTCAGCAAAAATTAAACAACCTGAGTCCGTATGAATTCCGAACTCAGGTTGCTTAGAGTGTCTTTTTTATTTCCTGTCTACTTGACAGGGGTCAGTTCATCTCGAGAGACTCTCTTATTTTGATTAGTTCCAATTTACCTTTGATATTTTCCATTTAAAAGCTGCAGATATTAAATACAAAATTGAGGAAACAAAAAATAAAGTAAACATATCTCCTGTCAACAATAAGTAAAGACTTAGAGGTAAGGAGACCACAAAAGAAATAATGATAAGCGGTTGTTTTAGGAACGAGGTAATTAAACCAAATATCGCGGGAAGTAACAAACAAAGTGCGGTAAATACAGAGACAGTTGGTTTGTCGTAAAGCAAAATGTACCAAAGAATAATTGTTCCTACAGAAGCAAGCAAACCACATATCAGCGATAGACTAAACATAGAACTAGATTTCACGTTGCTCACCCTCTTTTCAAAAAAATGTAAATACTCCTTCTCTTTTCCAAGATATATATTATGATATATTACTAGAATGTAAAAAAATGGTGAATAGGGAGAGGGAATCAAATGTCAAAAAAGTGGATAGTAGTTCCAGTAGTCTTATCACTTTCTTTTTTAACCGCATTTACTGCTCTTGGTAAAGAGAACAAAGTCATGAAATTGGATGCTGAATCAGGAAGTGAAATCATCTTAAAAAAAGTAGAGTATCGTGAAACCGGAGATGGAGAAGGTCAAGTCACTATTGAAGGAAGAGCTACAGCAGACGGGATAATTGAGGCTTATCAAATTCAAATTGATACAGAAAATGGAACTTACATAACCAAACCATTAGATTACAAGCCAAGTGAAGAAGAGTTGAAGGAAGAAGAATCAGAAAAGGAATTATCTAATGACGAAGTTGGTTCTTCTGAAAACCAACTTCTCGCTGCTAAAAATTACTACAAGGGATGGCTGAGAGCTTCAACAGAAGATCCAGTTCGAATTGAAACCGCTGCATCCAAAATTTCGATGTCCTGGAGTGAAGATAATGACGGCTTGTTGGAGTGTTCGAGTAGTACCTTTAACACATGGGCAGCCAATCCTTCGGAGTTTGATACACACTGGTATAAAAATGGGCAATCGTTCCCTAATTATAAATACAACTCGGATAACTCAAAAATTACACAAACCGCTTGGGCTGCGTATTATAACTACGATTTTGGTAATGACGACCTCCGAACGGATGTAAAACACAACATGACAATGATCCCCGTTAATAAGGACATTGGTAGTGGTCAGTTTGATTATAAAGTGACAATGGATAAGTCCGGAGAATCTTCTGCATTACTTCAACTTAATGTAACAACGAATTAAAAAAGTTCTTCCAAAACAGGAAGATTGGGTGACAATATAGTTATTATGTAAAGTAACGCTCGAATCCTCAAATTCGGGCGTTTTTCGCTATTATGAGTAATTAGCGTTTAGAGAGGTACCTCCAGAAAAACGGATTTAGTGGCTTCAGGAGGAACTTTTAAAGATATATCAACTCTTGGTGGGAGCAAATCAACTTTTTGGGCCAATACCAATATTATACGTTGCATTATGCCACATTATGATCGAGCTGACCTTTGAGGATTGACTCTTATGGAGCGTAAAGCTGTCCTGGACCGAGCGGTTGCGGACACTCTAATCATAAGAAAATGGCGTACATTGACGGCCGAGGCAAAGACTTATGGGATGCACGCAATTGTTGCAAAATCAATCATCACAGGCAAGGATCGGGAGAATGTTTACATTACATTCAGCCTCAGATTAAACACGCGTTAAAATGCGAAACTGGACTAAGAGTGGCATGCTACGATCGCCAGTTTTCGTTGACTTAATTCTTCCAGCATAGATCAGCGTTTTTAAAGTTTTGAGGCACCTTCCTGTTATTTAGGAGGTGCCTCGACACGTTATTTGGTATATTCCATCACTTCAAAGGATAGAATCTTGAAGAATGCTACATAATCTTTTGGAGTAGTAAATGATTAGTTCTTAATATACTTATTGAACATGAATGTCATTTCATTGAGCATCTTCCAGGTTATTGTTGTAGTAGATGTAGTCTGCTATCCTAGAGACTTTAATAATCTAAAATTAATTCTTGGACAGCAATTGGATCATCTCTTTATTCCTCATCTTAACTGCTTTTTCTAATGGAGTTAAGCGAATCAATGTACTCTCACCATTAATATCTTCTGTATCAACAGTAGTGAGGTTTGGGTCCGCTCCGTGTGCTAACAGTAGTTTAGCAACATCTGTACGTCCCAAACTTACTGCCTGATAAAGTGGTGAATTAAATTTGTCATAATTCAAGTCAGGCTGTGCTCCAGAATTTATTAATTCTTTTATTATTTCTAATTCACCGGTTGCAATCATGAGCATCGTTAATCCACCATCTATCTCTATCGCATTAGGATCAGCTCCGTGTTTAAGGAGAAGTCGGACTCCTTCCATATGTTCGTTATATACTGCATAGGCCAGAGGAATTGTAAGATTCTGATCTGGATCATAATAAGACACATTTGGGTCCATACCTGCTTTAAGAAACAACTTCATTAAGTAAATATCTTTATTTCTTGCTGCTTGTACAAAGTCTTTTGAATCAAATTTAGCAGATAACTTCCCAATCTCTTGTCTAGCTTGTATAGGACTCATTGAATCGACTGGATCGGATGGAGCCTGTGCAGGGATTGAGTTTTGTTCTGGTTTCGGTGAAGTGTCAATTTGTTCAGAGATAGGATTAGATGTAGGATTCTGATTTGTTGAGACAGTCTGACTCACATGAATAGCAGATGTTGATTTAGTTTGTTTGGGAAGAGAAGTAACTTCTTTTTCTGCTGCAGACTTTGGTTTGTTTGTACTGGACTTTGAAAATATATCAGAACCTGTAATGGTCTGAAATACTACTATCCATATGAACAAGCAAACCAAGAGAATTGTTCCCAAAAATAAGCTTCGTTTGAGTTTCATAGACATTTTAAGACTTCCCTCCTAAAGAGCATGACAGGAAGATTGTACCATATATTTTTCTTAAATTGTTTACGCATTCGAGCAACATAAACATTATATAGGCACAGTGAATATTGTTTACTGGAACTCGTGTTGATTTTACTAAGCCGGTTTTTCGTTTAGTACCATTCTAGTTCAGAAAGGTAAAAAGATTTACTGGCAAAAATAAAGCGGCCCTTTAAATTTCAGAAGGGGCCGCTTTATTCTATTCCTTCATTAATACAGCCAAATACTTCGATAGGTCATTTAAGGGAGTCGGAGGTGGAATCTTTCGGTCATGTTCCCATTCGTATAGAGTACGTTCACTTATTCCTGAAAGCGCAGCAAACTCTCTCTTTGTGTACCCATAGTAGAAGCGCGCTTTAATAATACGCTCCCCTAAAGTTGATTCCGGCAGTTTCTCAAAACAACCGAGAAAAGCAACTGAGACACCAAGCACATTGGAAAGTCGTCTTAGGCTAGGAGGCGATACTTTCAATTTATTAGCTTCTGCTAATCCAATTGTTCTTGTACACAATCCTGTGACAGCGGCAAGATCAACCAAGTACATCTGTTTTGCTGTACGTGCTGCTCTAAGACGGCCACCAGGACTATCATCTATCATGTCTATAAATGGAGAAAAGAGTGTTTCCTTTTTAAATGATATTCCAAGGGTATTATCTTCAACTTTGTCCTTGTGGATTCTTTGGTACTCGAGAGAAGCAAACCTGCTCTTGCTCCCCTCAACAAATCTACAAATACGGCTCAAAG
>NZ_JABSUV010000074.1:0-8336 GCF_013284275.1 Brevibacillus sp. HB2.2 | reverse complement strand
ATTGGTTCATCGATACCTTTAAAATTGTTACATTCGGAACCACATAAAAGGTAAACAGAAAGGACCTGCCAGCCCGTGTTTGTTCACATAGGCTAACAGGTCCTCTTTTGCTTTCCAGTCCAGCTATTATAAAAGCGGAGACAACAGACGTGCCAACGATTCCAGCAAGCGCAAACGCAGTGGTCGGTTCACATACTCTCCCAATGTCATTTCCCGGCAATCAACCAAATCGGAGACGAACAGTTCCTCCAGCTCCTTTGCCATCTGCGAGTCGTACATAAACGCATTCGTCTCGAAATTCAGCTTGAAGCTGCGAATATCGACATTGGCCGTTCCCACAGACGACAACTGGGTATCGACCACAATGGCTTTGGCGTGCATGAAGCCTTTTTCGTAGAGGAAGCAGCGCACACCGCTCTTTAACAAATCGCCGAGATAAGAGTGGGTCGCCCAGAATACCAACAAATGATCTGGCCTTCCCGGGACCATCACCCGCACATCTACCCCAGACATTGCCGCCATTTTCAGTGCGGTCAGCATACTTTCATCGGGAACGAAATAAGGAGTCTGCAAGTAAATCTTCTTCCGTGCCTTGTAAATCATCTTCAAAAAGGCATGCTTGATTTGCTCTTTTTCCGAGTTGGGCCCACTCGATACGATCTGAACGCCAATCGTGCCCTCGGCCTCATGAAGCTCCGGAAAATACGCGAGTGACTCATGCATTCTTTTCGGTGCAGACAAATTCCAGTCCAGGAAAAAGCGTGCTTGCAGCATGTATACCGCTCTTCCCTCAATCAGCAAATGGGTGTCACGCCAATACCCCAGCTTCTTATCCTTGCCCAAGTATTCATCCCCGATGTTGAAGCCTCCAATGTAGCCGATCTTGCCATCAATAATCGTCAGCTTGCGATGATTCCTGAAGTTGACCCGAAAGTTTAGGAATGGAATCTTCGCCGGGAAAAAGGAGGCGACTTCTCCCCCCGCTTCTACCAATGGGCGCAAAAATCGGGATGAGACACCAGAGGAGCCTACCGCGTCGTAGAGCAATCGAACCTCAACGCCCTCCTGTGCCTTCTTCGTCAACAGTTGAATGAGCTGTTTCCCTAAATCATCGTCGTTCAAAATGTAGTAGAGCAAATGTATATGCTCCCGTGCTTCCTCCATCTGTTTGAACATGAGCTCGAACAGACTATGGCCTTCCTTAAAAACCTGAATGGTATTATCCTGCGTATAATACGCTCCATCACTTACCACGTTCATGAAAATCATGTCGCGGTGTTTCTCCATTTCCGGGTCGTTCACTTGTAGTTCACCATGGGCAAGCAACTGCTTTTGTCTATCAACCGCAGCTCGAAAATGGGAAAACTCCCCTTCCTTGAGCCGATACAGCTTTTTCTTGCTCAGCTTATGTCCAAAAATCAGGTAAATAATAAAACCGATGCCCGGCAAAAACAGCAAAACCATCAACCAGGCCCAGGTTGCCGCAATGTTTCGCCTCTCCATGAAAATAAGAACGGCACCCAAAATCAGGTTACCTATTGTTACTATCGCAATTATCTTTTCAGACAATGCCATCACACCACATCCAGCTCTAGGATTCCTCCCATATTACAACATTTGCTATCGGGATTCATCCTTCCTATCCATCTAGTTTATCCTATGTTGCCAATAGTTTTCCGTTCTTCATGATACATTTGTCGTCCAAATACACATCCGGCTCTTTGACAACCAGATCGATATGTACCCCCGCGACAATCGTCCCGCCAAACGTGTTGTTGCTACCAAAGGCTACGTGAATCGTTCCGTACACCTTCTCGTCCTCCAGCACAACTCCCGTAATACGCGCCTTATCATTTGTTCCGATTCCGAATTCACCCAGCATCCGCCCGCCTTGGTCTCCAAGCATTTGCAGGAGGCGTTCAGCCGATGTTCCTTCTGCCTCTGTGATCCGACCATTTTGGACCGTCAGCAGCAGGGGCGAATCGATTTTTCCGATACCCGCGATAGAGCCATCGACGAGGATTTGTCCCTCTGCTGTCCCTTCCAGTGGAGCGATATACGCTTCCCCAGAAGGCAAGTTGCCCGATTCTCCAGGGTTGACGTACATGCCTGTACTCGGCACCCCATTGCGATCGGCGATGGAAAACGTCAGTGACTTACCCGCTTTTTCGATTCGCACGGTACTTGCCCGCGTCAGCATCTCGGTCACGCGCTCGGTGAGTGCCTTTACTTGTGTATAGTCAGCGGAAATCGCTCCCGCAAGGAACATGTCTTCCGTAATAGCTGGCATGGTAGCCAGTCTCGTACCATTTGCTGCTGCTTCTTTGCGTGCTTTTGTATGCGTCAAAGAGTGCTGGGTCACACATACGACCACATCTGCGCTCTTCATCGCCGCTGCAACAGCCGCAGGAGGCTCTTGACCGGACTTTTCCCGCTCCTTCATGACCATCAGCATTGCTTCTGCCCCAAGCTGTTTACCGGCTTCCCAGATCGCCTCACCGATATCCCGCTTCCGCTCGTCGGCTACCACTAGAAACGTCTCATTCGCTTGTAATGCCAAGCAATTCATCAAAATGGCTTTGCTGGATTCTATCAACGTCATGTCAGAATCATTCCTTTTCATCTATCTTATGGTTAGATTATATCCACTTTTTTCTTGCAAACTCTTCTGTCTTCGCTAGATTGGATCGTTAGTCCTGCCCTTTTCCTGTTTATCGGAATCTTCTTGCTTTTGCTGTTAAATTTAGTATGATTAGAATACAAATGAAAACGCTTAAGACAATGAGGTCTTCTACCCGCGCTTTATCCATAGGCGTGGGGAAGACCTTTTTCTTTTGAAAAAATGATAACGTTTTCATTTGAGGGATCGAGAAAAAGAAGAAGGGGATGACAACATGTCACACAGAAAAACACAACCCAAAACGTGGTGGCTGACCATGCTGATGATCGTCGCTCTACTCGCGATGCAGATGCCAGCATTGGCCAAGGACACCAACGTGCAGATGCTCGACAAGGGGAAATGGGCACCTGCGACTTATCAAGCCGTCCACGAATTGATTGAGAAAAACGGCATCAAGAGTGCCTCCTACAATGCCAAAAAGAAACCGTATGCCGTTTTTGACTGGGACAATACGAGCATTATGCATGACACAGAGGAAGCTCTACTTGTTTACCAGATCAACCATTTGGCTTACAAGCTCACACCAGAAGAATTCGGGAAGGTTATCCGCACGAATGTACCAGAAGGACCGTTTTCCGATTCGTATAAAAATGTCGACGGCAAACCTGTCACACTCGATGCCATCGCGACTGATCTCGTAGCAGACTACAAGTACTTATATCAAAATTATCAAGGTCTTAAAGGAACGAAGTCGCTGGAGGAAGTGACAGCAACAGAGCAATTCGCAGATTTCAAAGCCAAGCTGTTTTTCTTGTATGAAGCGATCAACGATACACACAGCACCTCGATTGGTTATCCGTGGATCCTCTACCTCTTCACGAACATGACAGTGGAAGAAGTGCAACAGTTGGCGGAAGCATCCAATGATCTTGGCCTGGGTATGGCAATTGAAAAAGTAACCTGGACGAGCCCGAAATCGTTGGCAGGCAAAGCAGGCGTGGTGAAAGCCTCTCATACCACGGGCTTGCGCCTGACTTCCGAAGTAGCAAACCTGATGAACACACTGCGTGCCAATGGCATCGACGTATATGTCGTGAGTGCCTCCTTGGAGGATGTTGTTCGTGTTTTCGCTACTCTCCCGAAATATGGCTACAATCTCCCAGCGGAGAACATCATCGGCATGCGTCTGAAAACAGAAAACGGACGGATCACAAATGTGTACCAGCCTGACTACCCGATCACGGTAGGCCACGGCAAGACGGAAGTGATCCAGAATGTATTGGTGAAAAAGTATGGTCATGGCCCTATCTTCATCGCAGGAGATAGCAACGGTGATTTCGAGATGATGACTGAACTCGACAGCGTAAAGCTCGCGCTCGTCGTGAACCGCGTCAAGGGCGGCAAAATTGGGCAGCAAATTACCAAAGGTGCTGAACAGATGGGTAAGGCCAACCCGACGGTAGTCCTGCAAGGACGTGACGAGAACACAGGCATGTGGATTCCGAGCGAAGCCACGATCCGACTTGGGCAGAAAGAGCCGCAGTTGGTCGCGAAATAAACAGGAAAAACCGCCCTTTGTACGGGGCGGTTTTATCTTTATGGATGGGTAACCGGAATTCGCCACTCGAATGGATATTTTTTCTGTACGGCATCTAGTCGTAGTGTAAGCTTCTCCGGGAGCTTGTCGATTTCGTCTTCTTCCCAGCTTTTGCTGTCCACTATCAAAAATTTGTACGTTACTCGCTCGCGCCCTGACTGGTCAGCAGGTCCTGTGGATTGAGTACTCCTTCTAGCACGGTAAGTGGTTCCCTGCCCATCTTGGGCTACCCACCAAGGCAAATAAATTTCTGAAATATCTTTGGATAGTACCTCAACCTCCATTTCTATTTGCTGTTTTTCCGAAAACTCATCTTTTGCCAGCTTGATGCCTTTCACTGTGAAGATATCTTCTCCCACTTGTTTGATTACGGGCTTCTTGTTCAACTCATCTGGACGGAAGGTGACACTCATATCATACGGTATTGCCTTGTGGAAGCTGTTTATGACAAGCGTCGCTGCTTTGCCTTTTGGCAACGGATCGTCGTCCATGATCCAGCGGAAATGCCCATAGCGATCAATGGCATGTGATCGTTCTATGAGCCATTCCTTCCCCTTGCTGCCATCTGCTCCCTCGTAATAATATCCCAGCTTGTACTGCTGATACGGCAGAAATGGAGCATAATCGGGGTCCGTCGTCTTTCCGGTTAGCTTTTTCGCTTCTTGTTCCAGCTGTTTTTTGGCCGCCTCTGTCCACTGTGTTTCCAGCTCAATTCGGGTTGTCGTTGGCGTGTTGACGATCTGGTGCAAGGTCATCTTCAATCCATGCTTCGTCACTTGCGTTTGATTGACAGGCAGCACAGTCGTTGCGGCCGTTGTTTTTGCCATCGTGACCGGAACTTGCAGCTTCCAGTTTCCTTTTCTATCACCGATTTTATCAAAATGAATCGACAACGTTTTCGGAAGGGGCTCCTGTCCTTTTTTACCAAGGATAAACCGGATGAATCCGACATTGTCTTCAAAGCTTGTTCCCCCATCGTCAGAGATGACCGCCCCTTTGGCATCCAGCAATTCAACGGCATTGGATTGAGAGTTACTTGCTGTCTTCCATTCAGGGCCGAGCTGTTTACCATCCGACTGTTTAATCATTAAAGCTACTATTACCTGCACCGGATCAGCAATGATTTCCTTTACCTCCAAGGTGATCCCTTGATCGGTAACAGAAACATTCGATGTTTCAGAGAAGCCTTGTCTCGCCGCCTGTTGCAGTCCTTCGTCATTGAACACACCTTGTGCAAAGATCGATTTGACATAGGCCGCAAACGTTGGGGACACTTGCATGGTTCCGAGCAGCCCTAGTACGACAGCGGAAGCGATGCCGATGGATGTCCATTTTTTGCTTCGGAAAACTGAGCGTCTTCTCACTTGCACTATGTGATTCTTACCTGGCATTTGAAAATCCGGCGTCTCGACAGCTCCCGCTACTTTCCTAAGCGTCTCTTGGATTTGCCGCTCCTCGTTAGTCATGCGTCATTGCCCCTTCCCGCAAAAAATCAGATCGTTTGCAATCCTTGTCCAATTGTTGTGCGATCAGCTTCCTAGCCTTGTGCATACGTGATTTGACCGTCCCCTCAAAGGAACCCGTAATTTTGGCGATCTCCGACACGCTGAAGCCCTCGTAATAGTAAAGAATAATGACCGCGCGATGCTCCGCCTTCATGCAGCGAATCGCCTGCCATATTTGCCGCCGCTCCTCTCGCTGGATCACGTTGTCCAACGGCGTCGTCGCTTCTTCCGGGATCATCTCTTCGTATTCCACCACAGGCTTCTGCTTGCGTACCATATTCAGAGCCCGAAACGTAATGATCCGGTACAGCCAATTGCGAAAGGCCATTCCCCGTTTTTGATCGAGTCGGTCTATGTGCTGATACGCTTCGATGAGCCCTTCCTGAACGGCGTCCTGTGCCAGATGCTTGTCATGAATGATCAAATACGCTGTCCGGTATGCCATCGCCAGATAGGGCTTGACCAATTGTTCAAAGGCCTCAGGCTCGTTCTCTTGACATTTGGCAATCAACTCCCACTCATCCACAGCGTTTCCTCCCCTCGTTTTTCTCTACTGTATATTCACAAGAACGCGGAGTTTGGTTCACGTTACGTAGTCGAAAAAATATGAAACATGGAAAAACCCGTCCCCTGAACAGAAAGTATGCTCCGCTATGCCATTACAACGAAAATAGGGAGCACCTAGGCTCCCGGCTTCCTTTGTAATTATCCGTGATCTCCTTTTTCTATCTACTTCGTAATGATCTTGCAATAAGGTGTTCAACTTCGTTTCTAAGTTCAGAAATATTCTGCCCTGAATAATTTTCTGGGAGGAAATAAAGATCACCATGCTGATCTATTGTCTCTGGAGAAACTTGTGAAACCAGAGTGTTCTCGCTATTAATTTTTATCTTTCCTTGAACGGACCCTACTATGTTATAGATGTCATCGTCATCTTCTGTTAAGAAAACAAAATATGTATTTCCTTCTTTCATAGGAATACTTCCTGCAATCCCTACCGTTATTATTCTAGGATCACCAAGATCATCATTCAATTCAAATCCTCGCTTTCCTGAGAAATATTTGGTCACCTCTCTTTCATCGAATTCCCCTCCAGTTTCCAGTACAGATACTGTATCATCTATCTCTACATCACCTTTATAGACTTTCGTTAATTTTAATTCAGAGACTGTATATACAGTAAGGTATTCATATTCAGGGTGATATACTTGAGAAATAACCTCAGCTTCGGCAATGATATCTGCATTTTCAGCCAAACCCTCCACGTTAGTGAATGTCTCCCTAAACGATGCCTCACCAGAAACGATTCTATAATCTGAATCACTGGAATAAAGGAAAGGCTGTTTTTTCAAGTCACCTATATAATAAACAGCAAGTCCTGCAATTGTTATAAAACCAATTGTAGCTAGTGTTATTTTTTTCGTAGAATTAAAATTTTCAATACTAATCGTTAGTACTCCCCTTTCAACCCAATGATAAATCAATAGTAGAGGTACATGGCTTACTAGAAGCAACTTCGATATTATTTTTCCAACTCGTATCCCCATGCCCCATTGTCATACTTGATTTTGAAAGACAAGGTTTCCCCATCTTGTCTATTGAACGCGAAATAGCCTTCTGTTAAATTTTCATCCAAAAGAATAACCGGAAGGGTATCTCCTTTTTTGGTATATTTCTGCATGATCTCGTCCTGAACTTCAATGAATGCATCCTTCACGTCTACAGAACGTTCATCTATTATTTTATCCATTAGTGGGGCTCTTTTGGAGAATCTGTTATAAAGCCACTCTTTCCCATTTTCGTCAGTCAAAACTTGCATAGGTGCCAGTTCATCTGAATTTACTTCGATTCCCAATGAATGAAGAGCTACCAAGTGATTTCCTTTTTTGTATTGCTCAATATCTTCACTTGTATTTAGATTACTGCCAGCGAAAACCGCACCAGAGAGAACAAGACCCAGAATAAATACATTTCTTTTTTTCATCCTGTTACCTCCACGTGTTTTTATTCATGCCAATCTGCTTCGGAAACTCGTTCAGAGATTGCTGTTGTACTATCTTGTATTTTCAATTACTACTTTCCATTGATCATTTTCTTTAACAACTGGAAGAGTTATATCTTCCGAAACATGTTCATTCGAATAATGAAACGTAACACTCATTTTTTCATCTTCAATCTTTTCTACCGATACGGAATCCATATCTATATCCATCTTTTGAGTACCAAAACTTTCGTACACTTTCTGCTTATCTTTATCATTATCAAAGCGCTCATCAATTGTGTATTCAACCATAGTTGGAGTGTCACCGTTCTCAAGAGCTTCCAAATAGATTTGAACCATTTCTTTTACTTCATTTTCCTCATTAACCGAAGCGTAAGTGTTGGAAGTCCAAATACCGCCAGTAACCACAACAGCTCCAAGTAGTAGAATTGCAGCAACTTTAGCAGACTTTTTCATGCTCTTACCTCCCAATCATTTAAACTGTTTATCTGTATATAATTACATATTTTGCCAGTTCAATAAATGATACTAAAGAACCACTGCCACCGAAAGCCGTTTACACCGCTTATCATTGTAAATCCGCATTTGGCGGATGGGCCCTGCTCACGATAT
>NZ_JABSUV010000073.1:0-9366 GCF_013284275.1 Brevibacillus sp. HB2.2 | reverse complement strand
AGGCGACCCTTACGCCCGCAACAAGCTGATTGAGCACAATTTGCGACTGGTGGCGCATATTGTGAAGACGATATAAACAGAAAGCGATGTCAAATACAGTCGATCTTGTTTAATATTCGGGCAAGTTTTGACCTTATTAGAAGAGGAACGAGTCATCAAAAGGTTATTTTAAATGAGGACAAACCCGTCTTTTCTATCATCAAGTAAAATTGGACAAGCTTTATAAAATAAGAAAAGCAACTCATTCATTTACGAAATGGGTTGCCTTTTTCATTTTATAAGGGTGGAAAAAAAGTCTCATAACTAACTTTGGGATTACACTTCTTTGCAGCTTTAAGCACTTTATCAATTGTAGCCTTTATTGGCGAGTATACATTTTACCATCTAAAATGTATCATTACGTGATGATCCACAATAAGCCACTTTAAAACCCTCCACAATGCCCCTACACACGTTCAATCACTCATTACCTATAAACACACCATTACCAATTACGCAACACGTCCCATATACGCCTTACAAATAGTCTTAGCACTACGTCGAAGGGTACGGAAATATTTGGTATAATTGGCATGTGAATATAAACTAGATTTTATTAAGAAAGTGGATTATGAATATTTTTTGCTCAGAATAAAACTGTGATGGTGCTAATGGCAATTATAAATGTTCAATATACAAACAAAAGATTGTCGATGTAAAGAAGGGTCATAATAGAATTGAACTGGAAATGAAAGTGTAGAAATAAATGTCTAATTTTATTGGAATATAGGTGATGAAAATATGGATTGGGAATTTTACATCAACTGGAAGATAAAGTTCAGAGATAAACCAATATATGTCTTTAGAGACCATAATTGGGCATTTGGTGCATGGGAAATTGAAAAGCTAATTGGTAATATCAAGCCTAATTCTATACTTGTACATGTCGATGCACACTTGGATGACTGTGTTGATGGTGTGCATGTTAGAGGGGTAAAGGAAATCAATACAATTGAAGATATAATGAAAGTGGCGCAGAGCTATGAGAGAAATGGTCAAACACCTGAAAGTAACATGATTCACATTGACAATTTTATCTGGACTGGTATTGCATCAGGAACAATTGGGGAAACAATTTTTGTTTCTGGCGACAAAATGGAGCCAAATAGTATTGAAAAGTTAATTCAAGAGGGTACTAGTGCAAGTGAATATTATCTAGAATGCTTACCTGAAGGATGCAGTTACAAACAAGAAATGCGTTTTCAAGAGATTGTCAACCTTACAAAACATTTCAACGCTAATGAATTCAACCAATATAGAAAAGACCATAATGTCATTCTTGATCTTGATCTGGATTATTTTAACAAATCGCGTCAGTATAAAGAATCTGACTTAAAATCAGAAGATGTAATAAGGCATGAATTATTGCTACTTAGACATCTCTATCAGTGGGATGTAATTACTGTTGCTTTATCTCCTGATTATTGTGGCGGAGTCGCACCTTGCAAGTTTTTGTTGGATACCTTTTTAGATGTTTTTGAACTAGATTTTAATGAAACAGTTGAATGGTAATAAAATCAATATTTAATTGGAAGGGGATGTTTATACGTGTTACATGAAACGTCTGTTGCCGAAATGATCTTCCTAGAGCGCAATATATGGGAGTCTGTTCAACATGATGGAGTAATCTTATTAGAAAAGGTTATGGAATTAGAAATAGATGAATTACGACAAGTTTTAGAACATGGTCTGGTAAATACTTTATTTTCCTTGCGTGTATTAATAGAAGATTATAATGCTTTTTGTAAGTATGTGAATCCTGTAAATCAAAATGCAACAATTAGTATGTATGAGTTGCAAAGAGACATTAGAAGATTTTTTATGAGCGCAGATAGTGTTTTAGATGTTGTAGAAAAGTTTATGAAGCATATCTATGATCTCAATAAAGATCAACGAATTAAGTACCCTAGAGAACGATGTGAGTCTGATTCTGAAATTAATAGCTTTCGAAATGAAATCATTCATGAAGGAGTGCCTTCTGTTTTCATAAACGACAAAAGAAATGTAGAAGTAATAAAACATGCTAATGTGGCATCAACGATAACAGAAGATTATTTCAATATTGAGTTACTAATAGGAAGTAATGAGAACAGAAAAAGATATAACGTAAATGGCAAGGTTAGAACAACTTATATAAATATAGAGGAATATGTTGAAGCAGCATTAGATAACATGGCTAATTTGTTATTAAGATAAAAGGAGAATTTCATTACATGAATGCAGCAGATGAGATTGCACATACATTAATTGTTAGGCTTGCGGAAAAAGGTTTTGACATGTCTGATGTTGGCTTGCGTAACTCAATAATTATGGATCTAAATAGAACTTATGGAGAGGGATTGGAGCAGGGAGTAATTGAAGGAAGTAATCAAGCTTTACAAAGCATTGAGAATAAGATAGAGAAAATGAAAGCTGAACTTTTATAGAAGGAGATTCTATGGAGTTACCACCAATATCGTAATAGCTTATGGAATAGGGAGAGGAGTGTTTTAAGTGGAAGAAAATACCAAGTTGTTTAAGGTGGCAACTAATTCACGAGATGATGTGATCGCTTGGAATGTTACTCGTATGGGGCACAAAACAAAAGGTAATTACTTGATGGCTGAGTTTTATGACAGAGGAGCTATTAAACTGTTTATCGAAGCATTGGAATCAAAAGGGTTTGTTCAGGTAGTAGATGATCAATAAAAGGTGGGCTTGATGTATGTCTAAAGAGTGAATGATTGGAGGGATAAACTTGTTTGATACATTAAAAGATTTTGGATTTGAGGAAGTAGAGATTGATAAAGAAAATGAAATCACTCCTCCCTTTCTGGTTCGAGAGGTTGTTGATTGGAATCACATACAAAAGCTTTCACTCGATGAATTGAAGGCTTATCTGATTGAAAAGCACATTCTTGAGAAAGAATCAATTATCTACAGTACATTCCTCAACAAAGACAAAGAATTCATAATCCTGTACGGATATGAATGTGACCCATTTTACATAGTGGCAGCGATCATAGGATCAGACAATTCATGTAAAAATGCAAGAATTGCAGCAATGGATCGTCAAGACGGATCTCTCTTCATTTTAGATATCAAAGTTCGCATTAAGGATGCCAATAAAGGCCATGGAACAATATTGATGGAGCAATTGAAGGCTAATGCAAAGCAGCATAACAAGAGAGAAATTACTGGTGATTTGACTCCAGATGATTTGAGTGACCATGGAGATAGACTTGTTCACTTCTATAAGAAACATGGCTTTGAAATTGAAGAGTTTGGACATTATGCGAAGATTAAATGGGTGAATCCTAATTAGATTACTGATTAAAAGGAGTACTGATTAGAAAATGGATAGTGAACTGGATGTAAGTATAGAAGAGCAGCGAAAAGTAAAAAGGGATAGCATTAATGGATTTTCAGTGGCAATCACAGCTTTAATTTGCGGTTATTTAGTCTATAAAACTGTTTTTTTTGAAAATGAAATAGCTACAAACATAATAAGTTTGCTGCTTTTTGTGTTTGGGATAATGGGATTAAGTATAGAAACAGGCAAATTGAATAAAAAAACACTTGGATTCGGTGATGTGGGAATAGGATTAGGTCTGATACTAATATGTTTTGGTATATATTATTATTTCCCATATTTAATCGTTAAGATTATCATTAGCCCATTTTTGTTATTCAGTGTATATGGGGTAATCTCAGGCTTAATTCTGTTAATTATGAGTATTTTTAGTAACAAACAAGGATGGAAAGAGAAGTTAACAAAAACTGTGATTGTAATAATTCAGGTAATTGGCTTCGCCTCTGCCATTTTAACAATAATTACCTATCTGAGGGATATGAAATAAAAGAAGATTTTGATTAGGAAAGGCACATTGCACATTGCACATGCGCCCCTCTGATATGCTAGTCTTTTGCTATTAAGTATATCCCAAGTTGTCTATCGGCATCAGTTGGATTGTAGATAGTCATATACCATTGGTTTGCAGTGCGTGGGAAACTCTCCATGGCATAAATAGGAGCATACTTTGCTACGCCATATCCTGCGGTTATGACCTTTTTGCTACCTGCAAATATTCGAACACCTAAGTAAGTACTGCCAGGAATTGTTCTTTCTTCCCATGCGTAACGGTGAAATCCATTACCTAAGTTTTGACTATTGGTTGCCCCTTCTGTGCTCAAATCAAGAGGCTGCTGTCTCTGTATAAGCTGAAATTGTTCATTAGGTATTTGATACCCATAACCAAAGTTCACCTGATAAGGGTAATATCCTTGATATCCATACACAAAAAATCAACTCCTTTTACTGTTTACTTCAAATTATTCACAGGTATTATTCGGGTGTATGTCATAGTAAAAATTGGGATTTTTATTTTCGACTTAGCTGAACAAGTTTTCTCAAGATAAGGTTAAAAACGAAAAACAAAAGTAGCTGTTATTATTAAAAGGAGGACTATCAAGATGAGTAGATTTGGATATTGTCGTAACTGTTCAATACATTGGTAGAGATGACGTTAATGAGGAAAGGATCATTGAAGGACATAGAGTTAGTTACATCGATACGACTTATGATCAAAACTTCACGGGTGTTGTTGAGTATGACATGCATATGTGTGCTTTCGTGATTTTGAGAGGTGATGAGGGAATTACTTTCTTCCATCAAGCGAAAGACATGCAGATTGTTGGACATAACTTTAAATAAAATGAAGATTTGATCTTATACAAATTGGGGGAATGAGTAATGAATGAAAATCCAATGTTCATATCAAATAATACCAATGAAATCATTGAGAAAATAAATGAATACCTGTTCCCTTTTGTTAAATTAGCTGAAGACTTTCCTCATCTAAAGGAATTGGTTCCAAACTTTGAAAAGATACAATGGAATGATCCCAATGTAGTAAAACTACTTTTGACTATCCGTGATACCCCGGAAATCTTAAATAAAGTCACTCTTGTTAGAGGATTCGTTGGGGATGCATTACATATATTAGCTCGTCCTGATCATATGACTGTCATGCACGACAATCCTGAATATCTTAAAATTGATGCGCAATCTCCCGAAGGGTTAATTTTCATTTGTCAGAAATTCGATTCTATAAATCTTTATCTTGATGAGCGTAGAACCGATATGGTCATTGCTGAGATGGAAGCATTCGGGCCTAAATACTAAATAAAATGGGGACTTCATGAGGATTGCAGTGTGTACTGATAAGAGGGTGAATTCATTTAATGTATACAAAATATTAATGGGTTAAACCTTTAACGAGTTTCTATATTTACCATATTAATCATTTTTATTTAATTAATTCAAATATAAGGAGGAATTCCTCCCTATATTTGAATATCCTACTAAGCATGAAAATTGCTCTAATTAATCCAGTGTTCTCTTGTCATACTTCTCAGATCTAACGTCTAAAACTCTCTCATTGATCTTAATGTGGGTATCGTCAATCCATTTTACTTTTTCTTCGGTTTCTTTCCAACTCCAGTAAATAAGTCTCTCACTACCGAAAAGTCCCGTATTTACATCTACTCGTAAGCCACCTTCATCACCGACACGATATACCTTGGCAACGTACTGACTGTTTGGCGAATACACCTCATTAGTCAGTTCTCCCTGCCCGATCAATAATGTTGAATAAAATGCGATGTAATAGAGTAAAAAGGGAAGTAGGATCAAAATAAAGAGAGGAATGAATAACTTATTATGTAGGATTTTTTTCATGATACTCCGCCTTCGTGAATCAAAAATTTCTTATTCGAATCTATCATCTTCGAACCAATCAATACCTCTATTGATAGCAGCTTGATCGGTCGGATCATCAAAATAACTATCAAACCATTCCGCGCGCGCTACCTGTTAAAATCTGAACTAATCTTAATTCATTTTGGCTAAAAGATAAATAAAGCAGCGCTTTGATTGAAGGGAATAATAAGTTTGCATTCAACAAAAAACTTGATGAGTCTGTAAAATATTCTGTGTAAACTCTCAACCTCTAAACTACAATTAGTCTTAGAAAGGTTGGGAGATTTTTTATGATGTCAAAAGAGCAGATCAAACAGAAGGAGATGAAGTCTGTGGACGACGTACAGTCGGCTTTGAAGGATTTGTTTGCTGAAACGATCCAAGAAATGCTCGAAGCAGAAATGGAGTCCTCTCTTGGATATGCGAAGCATGACATGAAAAGAAAGCGGACAACGAATAGTCGTAATGGATACAGTAAAAAAACAATCCGTTCCGAGTATAGTGAAGTTGACATTCAAGTCCCTTGTGATCGTGAGGGAGAATTTGAGCCTGCAATCGTAAAGAAGCACCAGTCCAATGTAACGGGGATCGAAGATCAAATCCTCGCGATGTATGCGAAAGGCGTGTCCACACATCCGTTAACAAACAAAGAAAGGCTTCATCCTCGAAGGGATTTTCTTTCTCTACACCAACGCGTCAAGGGTTCGCTTCGCCTTGCGCCCTTGACCCTGTTAGCTCCGTGAAAGATACCCTAATTAGGGGATGAAACCTTTTCAATATCGGTTGATTGAGTTTACACAAAAGTCTCGACAGACCCGAGCGTTACCGTATTACCTTTCTTTTGAACTTAATCAGCAAATCAGTGTATTCTTGCTGATCTTCGTCACTCAACCATTCCAAATGCGGTACTCTTGTATGAATATGGTGAAGTAATTTTCCAACAGAAGTTAAGTCATCAAACCTATCTAATTCAATTTTATAAAGTAACTCTAAGAGCTGTCCATCATAAATGTCGCCCGCTAAAGGATCTTCTTCTAGAATCTCCCATGCTTTCTTTATTCCCAAGTCAATGAATATATTTTGTGATAGCATTCTGCATATATCTTTTACATCGACTTCATCAACTGTTTTGTTTATTAATCTGTTGTACCATTCATCCAAAGCGTATGGAGCTTCTGCTTTCTGCTGATTTTCACTTAAAAAATAAATGTCTTTGATCCTAGTCATTATCTAAGCCTCCAAATGGTTCGAATAAATCTTCAATCTTTTTCAAATTTACACTAGCCTTATCTAATGCCGTTTCCAAAACTTTTCTTGTATCTTGTGGTAAATTCGGGTTCTGAAGTGACCCTTCTAAACCTCTCTTTATCTTTCTTAGTCCTTTATATGAGTCCTTCATTTCTTGTAAGTGATTCCAGTAGCCTCCTCCGGGTTTCGGAACGGGATCTCCCTGTAAATCTCTTAGTGTACCCGAAAAGTCCATGTCTGTTAAATGATTATCAACAATGTTGTCTAAAGTCTCTAAGTTTCTTTTTTGCGCCCTTGACAACGACTCTAAAGCGTTATTCTGTGGGTTATCATTATCTCTATTCGGATTCCTTTTATTCCCTCCAAGTCGTTCAATGCCTTTTTGAACGATAAATCCACCTACTATACCGCCAGCCCCTTCCCAATCGCCTTCTGAAATTAATGAATCAATTTCGTCGACCTTATCTGAGTATTCCTTAATCATGTTCTGATCAAAAGTCCCCTCTTCTAACTGTTTGGCGACTTCATCTGATTCTTGGTCTAACTCAATGAAATAATTCTTTATGCCAGCTATTGGGTCTTTCAATGTATTCTCAATAAAAGTTATTGTTTGATCTATTTCATTTGTTGCCCCATCCCACAAGCCTTTACCAAAAGACTTTGCGCCCTCGGTAAATCGGGAAAAGGCATCATCTCCTGCGACATTACCTGAATCTGGAATGAGACCTGCGGCTTGATCAATCATTTTTTGTTTCTTTTGGTCTTGGTTAAACTCTTCCTGAATTGCTTTTATACTAGATGCATTTAAATACTGACCATCGTCTTCAATCTTAATTGTTCCACAGTATAAGCATGGAAGCGTTGATTTATCCAATAGAGCAGGATGCCCATCGACAAGTTTATCATATTTCCCATCAATCCAAGGTATTGTTGTCACTGGTGTACAAGGCATAGGAGTAAGTTTACCATTATTGGCAGCAGTAGCTGCTGCAACAGTTGGATTTTGCAAGCTGCTGCATTTTCCAAAAGGAAAGATATTTATATTTGGTACATGGTCTTTTATATTCATTTGGGGCATTCCTTTTATGTATACACCATGGCTAAAGTCCATCTTTAATCGGCTTAGTTTACTACCCTTGTTACATGAGATAATGGCTCCAGCGACAACATAACTTTGTTTACTTGCAGATGAACTCTTTATGATAACATCTTTTTCTATATTCGGCACTACTTCCCCACCTTTCCTGCAGAAAAGCTAATATTTACCTGTATATTACATTTTTTTCAATATGTACACTACCAAACAATACAATGTATACGAATAGAAACACAAATGACTTTTGCCCTATCAATACTAGGAAATATTTACTATATAGTAAGTTTTCGACAAACAAAAATGAGCCTATTCTCAGGCTCATAGATTATGATTGTATAGAATTTAAATCAAAGCATTCTTTGATTGGGAGTTGAAATTATGAGGGGATGTAGTATAAAAGAAACTGTAGTTAAAGATGGTGAAAAGTGGTATATCAAGAAAGGTGACACTCTTCGTTATGCAAGTGATCTTCTAATAAGTGTTGATTCTATTTGCATGACAAACGTCGATTACATGGTTTCCGAAGGCGAAGAAATCGAAATTGTTATCAAAGTTAAAAACAAATGAAAAGGTAATTTGATGAGTATTTCTTAAACCCTATTTTGACAGGAGGCAACTATTTGAGTAAAGACATGATCTTGGACATTTCGAATTGAAGAAAAGCATGTTATCCACCAACTGAAATTGCTGTAAGATATGAACAAATAAGGAATGCTTGATTATGAGGATGAATTATTGATTCTTAAAAGAAAACTTGGGTTCTATTATCAAATTGCCGAAAGTAATGGTATGAAATCAATCTATTAAAAACTGAATACAAGATTAGTTTTAATAATCATTCAGGACATACCATACGAGGTGACGTTGTGTCATTTTACATTGTTACGTTGGCTATTAATCTATTAATTGGATTAATGAAGATTATTGCTACTTTATGAAATCTCAAAACAGACAACGATTATTATATTAAATTTTCAAACCACCTTAATGCATATTTTGAAAGTTTACAGATGAAAAATAAAAATACCTCAGAGTTTGAGTGGCTGCTGAAACACTCCCCTAAGATGCAAAGAAAATTAGGGGGATATGGAGTAATTAACAGTCTTATTGATGGTAATTATCAATATTCAGACATACAAGTTCTCTTGATTTTGTTCCCAAAATACCCCTTTTTTCTAAACAATCCTTTACCATACAAGCAACCGCGAATTAATCGACAACAACTCCCGGCGTACAGGCACGC
>NZ_JABSUV010000072.1:0-10071 GCF_013284275.1 Brevibacillus sp. HB2.2 | reverse complement strand
CTGATATAGACCATGATGAGGTTTTCATCCCCTATGTATTCCTGCCCCCAAACATGCTCGTAAATGGATGCTTTTGTAAAAACTCTCCCCACATGCTTCATCAGTAAAGACAAAATCTTGAACTCGTACGATGTCACTTCTTTCTGCTGTCCATTTTTGTACAGCTTACAGCTCACCAAATCGAGCATGACATCGCCAATTTGTATGATTTCATGGTTCTGCTTTTCACCTTTGGAAAATACATCCATTCTCCTGAATAACGCTTGAACTCTGCTGACGACTTCTATGGGGTTAAAAGGCTTCCCCACATAGTCGTCAGCGCCAAGCTGCAGTCCAATAATTTTATCCATATCGTCCGATTTCGCGGACAGGAACAAAAACGGAACTTCGGAAATATGTCGCATCTTTTTTAATAACTCGT
Source organism: Brevibacillus sp. HB2.2 (assembly GCF_013284275.1). NCBI lineage: Bacteria > Bacillati > Bacillota > Bacilli > Caryophanales > Paenibacillaceae > Brevibacillus > Brevibacillus sp. HB2.2. The sequence continues at coordinate 9,650 of NZ_JABSUV010000072.1, read as the reverse complement.
ATCCATCCATCATCGGCATCATAATATCAGCAATAACCAGATCGATTTGCACGTTTGAGAATACAGCCAGCGCATCAACCCCATTACCTGCTTCATAAGTAGCAAACCCGTAATTTTTCAAATAAATACTGAGTAGTTCACGAATTTGTACTTCATCGTCGATGATCAATATCGTTTTGATTGTACTTCCCTCCATCGCCTCATGTCGCAACGAAGCACAAACAAGAAGTCACGGCTTGTTGTACACTAAAATAATTGGTCTGCAAACCGAGATAGTAACGCAGCCGCTTCTTTCCTTACCATCGGCTGCTCTGATTTATAATCGAGACTGCCATCTTTGTCTTTGACCACTTCTGGTCCGTATAATCCTTTTGCCACTACGAAATGGACTCCCTCTAAAGCCCAAGCATCTGTCCTACCACTCAAATTGGCTTTTTTCGGCTCTGCATGAAAATAGCCAAATGCCATGCGCCATACGATGTTTGCTGCTTCTTGACGCGTCAATGGCTCGTTCGGATAAAATTTGCCACCAGCAGATGCTCTTAGTAAACCTAACTCGTAAGCTGCTTGAATTTCCCGCGCATACTTGTTACCTGAAATATCCGTGTAAATCAGTTTATGCTTTGATGGGGCAACGCCACTCCACTTGATGAACCAGCCAACAAATTCTCCTTTTGTTATCTGTTGTTCGGGCGAAAAGAGATTGTCTCCTTCCATATCAGCAAAGACACCGATCTGTCTCAGGTGATAAATATAGGACGCATATGGATGGTCATTCTCCACATCCTGATAACGTTGCGGCTCAGGCATTTTTTCTGCCCAACTATCTGTTTTTAACTCGTAATAGAAAGCCTGCACATCTCCGTGATCGTTCAGCTTAAAAGCAGCTTTACTACCTTGTTCATCCTGGAATAAGAGTGGCTCCACCTCATATAGGACATGTTCTCCCAGCGAGTCTTTTACAATGAGTTTGCCGCCTTCAGCACGTATACGAGTCGTCCACATCCGGTTTCGCAAATCGCTGTATGTCCCTTCAAACTTCGTGAGTTCTTGTTTCGCTAACTCAAACGCTCCCTTTTCCTTCTCATTTTTCGGGTAGTAATGATCCATAAACGCTTTAATCAAAGGTATACGAATTTCGTAGTCCTTATTGACTGTAACGAATACTCCCACTTTTTCTTCCGGGATCAACCACATCCCGGTATGGTATCCTTGTAAATCCCCTCCTTTTTCAATAACATATTGTCCATTGTAATTTTGCTGGTTGCCATATTCGAAACCAAGCGCCATGTTATTCAGCTTTGGATGCACGGAAAGATGAGGTCTGTGCATTTCTGCCGCCGTTTCTTCTTCCATAATCGTCGCATTCCCAAGCTTTCCTTTATTGAGATGAGCAATCATGAATTTAGCCATATCAGAACCAGTTGAGAGCATTCCACCATCAGGAAGCTCAGTTGGTACCATTGCATAAGTCGGGATCGGCTGTCCGATAATATTATAAGGCACAGCCAACCCTTTGACTATTGATGGCGTCAGTCGAAAATCACTATTTTTCATGCCAAGCGGCTTAAAGATGCGTTCCTTCACGTATTTACCAAATGGTTTTCCTGCTACTTGTTCCACAACATAACCTTGAATGTCGAAGCCGAGGTTGTCATATCTGTAAAACTCTCCTGGCTTGCGAATGATATTTGGGAGATTGTCCATAACGTATTTCTTTAAAGAAACCTCCCGTTTCAAGTCGGTTGTTGAACCGTCAGAAGTGTCTCCAAAGTCAAATCCAGTGGAGTTCGTTAACAGATGTTTCATTGTAAGAGGAGTGCCTGTCTTATTCGGAATCCGGGCACCCCCCATATATGCGGATACATCTTTGTTCAAATCTATTTTTCCTTGCTCCGCCAATTGCATAACGGCTGTAGCTGTAATAACCTTGGATACTGACGCTACACGAAATACAGTCCGATCAGGATCGACCGGAATCTTCTTCTCTACATCCGCATATCCATACCCTTTTTTAAAAAGGACCTTGTCTCCTTTTACAACTACAAACGTAGCTCCTGCCATGTTGTTCTTAATTTCTGACTGGTTAAAAAATTCATCTGCAAATTGCTCTACCTCTCTCGGATCATCCGGCCCAGATACAGAAGATGCGAACACTTTGGTTGGAGAAACAACTCCGCTTACAAGGCTGACACTCATAGTAGTTACAATTACAGTCGCCATTAATGTCTGTAACTTCGAAAACATTTTCATAAGATTGCTCCTCTCCTTTATCCTTATTTCCTTCTCTAGAAGAATACACAATCAGTCTTAATCGTATTTCTATACAACCTTAATAGAACATGAATTTTTTGCTTGTTCATGCAAAAACCCCTGATTTCTCAGGGGCACGCTCCTCTATTCTCTCGATATCTGTCTCATATCCATATACAACACATTCCACCGATGACCATCCAAATCAGCGAAGCCTGCCCCATACATCCCCGGACCATGCTCCCGAGGCTCACTGAAAACAGTGCCCCCAGCCTCAACCACCTGACGCATCAACTCATCCACTTTTCCCCTGCTCTCGGCATCAATCGAAAACAACACTTCCGTTCCGCGTTTCGTATCTGCCAATTCATTTTGCGTAAACGATTGGAAGGTATCCTCTGGAAACAGCATAATGAGCATGTTTTTCTCACCAATCACCAAGCCCGCCATCTCTTTGCTATTCTCATGGCGAGGATGAAAAGAGAATCCGAGTGCGGCAAAAAATGATTTGGACTTTTCGAGGTCCTTGACGGGCAAATTGATCCAAAGCTCTTTTGTCATGGGAAATTCTCCTTCGCGTTTTGTTTGGATGATACTCATTCTTCTCCTTTAAAGCATAGCAGAATCATGCTCGAACGCTTCTTCTCGATTGCTATTTTTTGAAGCCTTCCATTTCTTTAATGCCCTCTACAATTTGCCGGAGAGGCTTCTTCATCTGCAAGACGGTGTACCGGGTATAGAAATAAAGGGCGATGAACAACAGAACGGCAAACAACGCTATAAAGATTCCAAGTGCCAATGATAGATTTTCCAACCGCTGAGGAATTTTCCATAACAGAACATAGCTCTCACCCTCTGGCCCTTGCGCTTGATAGACATGGTAGAAAATTAAATCATCGTTTCGCTGTATGTCCACTTTAGCGTACAGCATTCCAGCGCTATATGTCATGATATTGTCTTCCTTGTTGCCTTTTACATAGATGACTGTCCCCGATTCATCCACGATCTCAAACCATCTGACGTATTCGTCTAACAACCGACTATCAATCTTTTCAAAAGGGTATTGGTATATTTTACTGCCGTCCACTTGGGTCAAATCAGGCGTTTTATAAAATAGTTGTTCATCAGCAGGTCTGTCCCCAAAAGAGCAATCATAATCGTACATACGTGAGAGCAAAGATCCACAGAGTGCGTGGCGATGACAATCAGAAGCAAGACAAACGAGGGAACGCTTGTTCAAGTTGTTTGTGACGAAGCCAAAATAAGTGCGAAGCGTGTCGGCCCTTATTGTATTGTTGGATTCTTGACACGGGGAACATTTTATTCTCTAAAGTCTTCGGCTAAAATCAAAAACGCGCCTAAAACCATGGAGGTTTTGCGCGTTTTGTCGGGACGAATACCGTGTCAGGACGGAATGTTCATAGCGGTCTGAATATTTTTCAGATCGAGCTGAATTTGCTCCGGAATATGGTAGGGATGGTATAGGCTCCGCTGCATCATGTAGTTTGTTATCTTTTCATGGGGGTCATGCGGCTAGCAACCCGTCAATTAAGGTGAGCAGTGAAATCCAGGCGGCAAAGTAAAAACACTTCGTCAAATTATTCTCACGAGGTCTGTAGATGTAATAAAGACTGCTCGCAACAGGCAACCACACCACTTTGAACGTGATATTCAAATCCGAAGCTTTGGGAAATTCACGCAACGGGTGGGCTACCAAATCAAATTGAACGAGCAATAGTTCTACCATTCATACCACAGCCTGACACGCAAGAAAGCACATCACATTCATGAGCTTTCACTTTTGGAACAAGGAAATAGATGGAGGTCACGCACACAAAGCAGAATAGCAGCAATAAATTTCGTTCCATGTCCATGGCCATAGCTTGTACAAGGAAGGAGGATCCTATGCATAGTGTACTTCTTTTTATTCATACTCTCGTGGGCGGTGATACTTAGGCAAAAACACAACGCCATTTACTCGTTGTCCGTCATAGACACGAACTTGCGGGGTTCCCGTAAAAATATTTTATTATTCAGGCACTTGAACCACATTCAGTCATATATAGGTAATAGCAGTTCGAACCTATTGAGGAGGATTTTATACAAGTGATGTTACCGAGTGAAAAGTATTTCGGTAAGTTTGAGGCGGTTTTTTTATTTTACGGAGCCATGCCTACAGGCGTTACTGTTTCTGAAACCGGACGTATTTTCATTTGCTTTCCGAAATGGGGAGACGACGTTAAATTTACGGTGGCTGAAATCGTACACGATACATTACAGCCTTATCCTAGTTTAGACGCTAATGTGGTAAGCCCATCGAATATCACAACGTCCTTCGTTAGTGTCCAAAGTGTCGTTGCTGATGGAAATGGAACGCTTTGGGTACTGGATACAGGAGCTCCTAATTTCTCAGAACCTATCAAAGGGGGGGCGAAGTTAGTCGCTGTAGATTTAAATTCAAATACAATAAGAAGTGTATATACATTTGCGGAAGATGTTGTCCTGCCAACTACTTATCTGAATGATGTCCGATTTGATTTTCGTGTTGGTAAAGCAGGTTATGCTTATATAACGGATTCGTCATCCCGAGGACCAGGAGCCATTATTGTCGTTGATTTAGAAACGGGTTATGCTTGGAGACGGTTAAACGGGGCAAATTCAACTTCGCCCGATCTCTTTCTCTTACCGAAAGTTGAAGGTAAAATCTTGATGAATCGAAACAACGACGGATCTACTTCACCCTTTAGATTGGCATCCGATGGTATAGCGATTTCCCCGGACGGCAAGATGTTGTATTTCTGTCCTCTCTCCAGTCGTCATCTGTACTCGATTTCAACGGAAGCCCTCAGAGACCGAACGATACCGGATATGAATTTACAGTATCACGTAAAGTATTGGGGAGAAAAAGGTGCTTCAGATGGAATGATCACCGATGCAAAAGGAAACGTTTACGCTGGAGATTATGAAAATAATAGTATTCGGAAGATATTGTCAAATGGAATAATGGAAACCATCGCACATGATCCGAGAATTTTATGGCCGGATACTTTTTCTATTGGTCCAGATCAATACTTATATTTCATCGTGAACCAATTACATCGGCAGGCAAGATTTCATTATGGAAATGACCTGCGGCAGAAGCCTTATAGTTTACTCCGTATGAAAATAGACGAACCACCTGCTCGTACCTTTTAATAAAAATTTCACTTTACAATGTTGACTCTATTTGCATAGAAAATGTATTTTATGACTTTATAATTATTAAGAATTTGGAGGCTGCCCCTCGGCAGCCTGTTCAGCTAACGGGGTTCGATAGTTCAATGGAGAAACCTAAAACTTTATTATCACTGAACAGCATTAGTCAAATATTAAAGGGAGCATTCCGTACAACTGAATAAAAAGAGGGTTTACCATCATACTAACTCCTATTCATGGAAAATGGAGGGCGTAGGATTCATGTCGATGTTTAAGAATTTTTTCAAATCCCTAACCTCTAGCGAGATAGAAATGGATATTGAACCAACTACTCATCAGGAAATGGACAATGATACACAAGTAGCAACCTTACAGCATACTCTTTACGAATTAGCTGATTGTGCTGATTTAACGCATAGAAGATTTCCCGAAATTCAAACTGATATTGTCTATTTTGGGCATTTAGTGAGCAAAAATGAACTGCGTACCGATGTCATTCAACCTCTCCTTAATATTCAATTGGATGAGTTACATAATTTACCATCGTGGTCTCAGTTTGTTGAGACTCAAAATACAAAAGATGTAATTTTGGGGATTTTAAGTGGAAGTGTCGCTGTTTTTACACCCAATGGTACTTATGTTGTAGCAGCCTACGGACCCGCCACAAGAAATGTGGAAGAATCACAAACCGAAGCAGTTATAACCGGACCTCACGAAGCTTTTGTAGAGTCCTATGGCACAAACCTCGCATTAATCCGAAGGCGAATTCGAAGTTCACACCTTAAAGTGATGAAGTTTGAAGTAGGAGAAATAACGAAAACAAGTGTCTACCTGCTATACATCAAGGACATTGTAAACATGGCGTACGTAGAAGAAGTTGTGAGTAGAATTCAGGACATCGAAATCGATTCTATTCAGGACACAAATATGTTGGTTCAATTCATCGATGAATGCCCGTATTCTATTTTTCCACAATTTTTAACGTCGGAAAGACCTGATGTAATTGCCTCGAAATTGGTATCAGGAAGGGTTATTGGTATCGTTGAAGGAAGTCCTACTGCCTTTTCTGCACCAACTGCGTTTTTTGAGTTCTTTTCATCGCCGGATGATTACTACCAACGGTGGCTCTTGGGAACAGCTTTGCGTCTGCTGCGATTTACTGCCTTTGTCATTACAGTTGGGTTTACAGCTTTGTACGTTTCTGTAACCACCTTTCACTACGAAATGATTCCGGAAACTCTATTGCGTACCCTAGTTGAATCAAGGGGTCGTGTTCCCTTCCCGCCTATTTTCGAAGCTTTGCTCATGGAAGTGACCATCGAACTCTTACGCGAAGCAGGAGCGAGATTGCCTACAAAAGTTGGTCAAACAATCGGTATCGTTGGAGGTATTGTCATTGGTCAAGCTGCTGTACAAGCCGGATTGACCAGTAACATTCTTATTATTTCCGTCGCATCTTCGGCAATTGCTTCCTTCGTGATTCCCAGTTACATCATGAGCGCTTCCATTCGATTAATACGTTTTGGGCTTATTATTATGGCTGGTTTACTGGGGAACTTTGGGATTATATTCGGTATTGGTCTCGTGGTCATTCACATGTGCGGAATCACAAACTTAGGAACGTCTTATGTAACGCCTATTGCCCCTATGAATCTTGGGGATTGGCGCGATGTATTCATACGAGCACCTTTTCGGGCAATCAAGCTTAGACCCTCTCAAATCAAAACACCTAATGTTACTAAGCAGAAAATGAGACGATAAGGATGGGTTACATGTGAAAGAAAAACTGAGTAGATTTCATATTACCATTCTCATCTATATGACCCAACAAGGAGTCGGGATATTTAGTCTTCCTGGTGTATTGGCAACGTACTTTGGTACCAATGGTTGGGTTGCTTTGTTTATTATATTGGCGATAACCAGTATCAATATCTTCCTCATTCACTTGGTTTATCGCAAGGGAAATGGGGAGTCAGTCTTTACTATTCTTGAATCCGCAATTCCTAAGTTTCTATTAGTGCCGCTATACATAGGTTTCATTGCTGTCTGGTCCATATTTTCGTGTTTAATCCTTCAAGAGTACGTGTTGATTCTACAAATGATGTCTTTTCCGACAGTGCCTACCTATATATTCAAATTCATCATTGATGCATTTGTCGTTCTCATATTAGTAAAAGGAATCTACGTCATCGGAAAAACTTCTACAGCCTTCTTCTTTCTTTCTGTGTGGTTGGTACTATTGGAGGTATTCGTCGTTAAAGAATTCAAATTTTCACGTTTTACCCCATTCCTGTTTAAAGGAGATACCAATTTTCTTGAAGGTGGATATCATGCTTACTTTTCTTTTCTGGGATATGAACTTTCTTTATTTCTTTTTCCCTACATAAACCAAAAGAGTAAGTTCACTAAATCGGTATTAACCGGAAACCTTTTATCCACGATTGTTTACTTATCGGTCAGTATTATTGCTTTCGGATTCTTCGGGTATGAGCAATTACGAAACATGCTATATCCACTCCTTGACCTTCTGGCTTACATACGATTGCCTTTCGTTGAAAGAATCGAAAACCTCTTGTTTGGTTTCTTTCTCTTCTTGGCTACATCCACTTCCGTCATGTATTACTGGGCATCGGTGGAAACGGTGAAAAGAATGCTTCCCAAAATCAAAACGAATGTTATCGGCTTTGTCCTGGTCGCTGCTACCTTTTTTTATTCCATACAATTCGATGCGATAAGTGATTTAAAGAAAGTGTCTTCATTTCTTTCTAAAATAGAGATTGGGATTGCATTCAGTTTACCCATTATGCTTTTACTCATCTTACTTATCAGAGGGAGGAAACACGACAATGCTTAAGTCCAATTGCCGCATCCTATTCATTATCGTGTGTTTCCTCGCAGGATGCGATGACCAAAGAACAATTGAAGACCTTGGCTTCATACACACGGTTGGGTACGACCTACCTGAGAAAGTAACAGAACCAGGTATGAGACGAGTCATGTTGAGTATTCCTAATTTGGAACATCAGAAAACCGAGAAAAGACAAGTCCTTACAGCAATCTCAAAAGGAAATAAAGAAGCAAGAATAAAACTAGCCCAACAAACAGATAAACAACTCGTTAGTGGTCAAATTCGAAATGCTCTGTTTGGCATCGACATAGCAAAAAAGGGATTGCTCAATTACATCGATACGCTTGTTCGTGACCCTGCTATCGGTCCAAACGTAAAAATTACCATTGTTGATGGAAGTCCCTATGAAATTTTGCACAAGAACTATCCACAACACAAGGTTACAGGGAGATACATTGATAGACTTATTGAAAAAGAAGCGCAAGTTCAATCCGTACCAGAAGCTACGGTATACACTTGGAGCAGAGATTTCTACGACGATGGAATTGACCCTGTTGCACCTTTGATACGTGATGCAAAAGACCATGTAATGATAAGTGGAGTGGCACTTTTCAACGAACACAAATACGTAGGTAAAATAGAACAGAAAAATGGGGTCATCTTCTCTTTCTTACGAGGTGATTTTCGTCGTGGAGAAATAAGCATGGAGGTTACGAATGAAAAAACGAAGAAGAAAGAAATCGTTTTGCTTAGCTCATTAATTAATAAACGTAAAATTGATGTAATCAAAACAAATCGTCCTACAAAGTATAAAATCATCATGAAAATTGCTATCGTAGGTTCTGTTTTAGAGTACGATGGAAGCCTAGAGTTAAGTGATGATAATCAGAAGAGGAGTTTAGAGAAAGCCATTGCCCAATACATCAAAAAAACTGCTCACAATATCACTGCATACATGCAGCAAGTGCAAGCAGATGGATTTGGTATTGGAACAGCTGTACGAAATCATTCGACGTACGAAGAGTGGAAAGCGATGAAATGGCATGAAGTATATTCAAACTTGGAAGTGGTGCACGATATTGAGGTGAAAATCCGTGATTTCGGCAAGTTAAAATAAGAAAAAGGACGTCTTCTTTTTGAAAGATGTCCACCAGGCATGAAAGAACGGCTGATAATAAGGGCTCATACAAATTTATTCGATCGTTTTCCGATGTCACAAATCAGCGCCTTACATTGTTACATGTTTAAAACGTAAAGGGGCTAAGGAAATGAACGACTTTAGAAGCATTATCATCGATTGTGGTCATGCAGGGTTTCATGCTCTTAAAGCAATAAAGGAAACGACTCGGGGCAT
>NZ_JABSUV010000071.1:0-11214 GCF_013284275.1 Brevibacillus sp. HB2.2 | reverse complement strand
GGTGTTTGTGAAAGAAGGCTTTATTGAGCCAATGCAAGAAGACTTGGATACATTGCGGGATGGTAAAGTTGATCTTGCGGATGGAATTGCAATTGGTGGACTTGCCTTGAGTGTACTTACGCTGGGCAGAAGTAAAAACATTAAGGATTTAGTGGATGCTGCAAGAAAAGGAAAGAAGAGGACAGGTGTAGGACTTACAAGGAGTACTGGGGATTCTACTAGTTCTATGGATCCTGTTAAATTTGATAGGATGAAAAAGGCATTTGAAAAACAGGGGGGAATAATTGACCAATCAGAAGAGGCAATAAGATATTTAGATTACCGTGGGGCAGAGGCTGTCACCTGGAATGAGAAAACAATACAATTAAGGCAGAATCCAACGACTTCTGCAGTATTTGAAGAGTTTATTCATACTGCGCAATATAGAGCAGGGAAAATACCCGACCAAACTCCAAGAACAGTACTGACCGTAGAAATTGAAGCTGCCGAAAAACTAATAAAATACAGAAAAGGTTACGGCATTCCTAATATTGAAACAAGGGATACAATTAAAAGATTGAGAGATTTGAGACAACAATTTGATGAACTAGGGAATTGAGGAGGCGAGAATATGTTTTCAATTGAGGTCAAAACAGCTTTCTTTATCAAGGTTGCCAATATAGTCGCTATCGAAGGAAAGCCCAATGGCGATCTTAAGGGTAAAGTTCTTCATGACGAAACCGATAATTCAAAGTCTTATAATGTAAAAGGAGTTGCATTGGTTAATGGGCGGGAATACATTAGTCCCATAGAATCCATAACTCTTCAATTAGAGCCTGGAGACTATAATGCCGAGGATTTAATAGGAAAAAGACTGGTAAGCTACGATTAAGAATTGATTGCGAAGTTTACTAATAATGGGGCTTTTCTCTCCTAAGGAATACCGAGTGTGGAGTCAATTCTTCATACAAGCAGTAAATTTGTTGAGGTTATCTAACAGGTTGACATATCTGACACATCTGGCGCATTTGACGGTTTTTGCAAGCAAATCAATATTTGCTCTATACTACGTGTACGCACTATGACTAGCCGCTCGGTTAATAACCGGGCGATTTTTGTTTTGCACCGACTAAGTTGAAAATAGGAAGAGCATTGAGCCAAATGTTATACAAGTCACGACGTTGGGAGAGGAAGCGGGCAGCCATTTTACGACGAGATGAATACATGTGCCAAGAGAGTAAGCGGTACGGTAAGACTGAAGCAGCTACTGCAGTACATCATTGCTGAAGTCTTGAAGATTTTCCTGAATTGGCACTTGAGGATTGGAACCTGCTTTCTTTATTCGAAAAGCAGCACAACGCCATGATGGGGCTGAGGAGATACTCGTAACATAGTAGAATAGCTCCTTTCAGGCTTCCTAATGATCATAAGTGTTACTAGTGCGTTGATAGGCTAAGTGTGCAGCATAATAAGTTGCAATGCTAGCGGATTGTGCGCACGGGTAGGAGAGATTAATAAGAATTAGTTTGTTAGATTATGATTAGAGTTGGTAATAATTTCGATATTGGAATAACACTGTTCGTACTTTAATATAACTATTGCTACTTACTAACAACTCAGAAGGGAACATAATAAATATGTCTGATGCAATTAGTCTTAATTTCTCTGGCGCAAAAGGAAATCAGTTTGGGAGAAAAACGTATGTTACGATGGTACCGTTTAGATCACTCAATAAATTTTTTACTGTTTTCGATGAAGTGCAAAGAAGTATTAATCACAAAAAAGTGAAGAGTATTGCAGATTACATTTTAAAGGGCTTTTCTGATGATTGTTATTCATTCATTAGTGCACTGACAGTATCTTGTCGGGGAGAAATAGGATATGATGAAACATCAAAGCAAGTAATTATCGATATTGATTCGTCTTTATCTGTGAATGATGGGCAACATCGACTCGAAGGTATTAAGCTAGCTCTTAAACTGTTGAGTAAAGAGGTAGATGCTGCAACTGGAGAAGAGAAGAAGCGACTTACAGAAAAGTTGAACCACTTTAGACAAATGACAGTTCCTGTCGTCATTTATTCTGATATGACAATAGAAAGTGAACAGCAACTCTTCCACGACCTTAATTTGCTTAGTACAAAGCCAAACAAATCAGTTTCTTTAAAGTTTGATAAAATTGATCTGTACAATCGGATGGCTAGAGAACTTGCGTCAGAAAACACTCATCTAAGAAGTCTTGGGGTAGAGAGCGAGAAGGCAACATTAAAAGGTAGAAATAAAAAATTCATACTCCTGTCAACTTTGAGAGAGGCAGTAAGTTATATTGTCTGTGGGGCTGTTAATGATACTGATCGAATGCTTACTGAAGAAAATTACGATTCGACAAAGGAAGTTGTCAATGAGATTTTAAATGAAGTTTTCAGCGCTATTCCCATTGATTGTAATGATAGAAGCAAATATATACTCGGTTATTCTGGGGCCTTTCAAGCAATAGGAAAGTATATTTATTACATTCTTAATAAAGAGAACATAGCAAATGTAACTGATTATATTGCTGGACTGGGTAGTATTGATTGGAGACACCAATCTGATATTTGGCTTGAATTTGGTGGTAAATATGACGAGAACAGAAACCGTGTATTCTTCAGTGGTAACGGTAGTGGAATGAGCAATATTTTCAAGGCTCTAAAGAAGTATAGCAAACTGCCTATGTAATTTTCGAAAGCACCTGCACGGTGCTTTTTCTTTTGTGAGAGGTAGGTATAGACAAGCTTCTGCCATTACCGCAAAATGGAAATGTGAGGGGGGATATTTTGCCAGAAATTGATTTTGGGATCTCGATATCTGATATTTTTGTTAGTTCGAAAACTATTCTTGCAAGTATTGCAGGGGTTCTTATCGCAGTGATACTAATTAGAAAATGTTTAAATTAAGCACCCTAGTGGTGCTTTTTCTGTTCCAATCAAACTTAGGGGACTATTTCGGTCCTTGCCCATTGTTCTGTATCTCTCATAACTGATACGCCGAGCCTGCTCCAAGTCTCCAGAATTACCTGCTGCACCGCCTCCTATAAACTGTGACACTAGGCGTATTTCCCTAACGGAGAAAGTGGGTCCTTTGGTATAGACAGGAAAATTAACTTCCCTCAAAATATATGTGGGAGGGGTGAAATGGACAAGATTGAAAGAGTTATAAAACTGTTTTTGGTATTTATAGGTGTCATACCGTTTGCAATTTATGTTTTTGCGTTATTGTATCAACTCGGGGTTTCTGATGGTCAATTGAGTGCCATAGGTAGTGTTATTGGCGGGATATTAGGAGGGGTACTCACTCTTTTAGGTGTCAGAATGACGTTGAAAAATCAATATAAACAAGATTTTTTGAAGGCTTTTCCTAAAAAAAGAAGCTTGGAGACGACGTTGTCGACAAAACTATTCATACCTGGAGGTTGGCAAATCAATCTTATGCTGAGAAGAATTATTTAGACGTAGCAAGGGCAATAAGCCTGTGGCTAAATGACAAAGACGATATTTTAGAAAAAGGAGCTCAAGTTAGTGATGAAACATACGTTGTATTAAGGGAAATACTTGTAACTATCAGCGAGTGGGATTATATGCTTTTAAATATGAATGAATTGGATGAAATCGAAAGAGAAAAAAGACATGCTTACTACCTAGAAAGCCTTCATGAAGGATCGCTAAAAGCTAGCAGCCGTTGTAAAAAAACTTGAATTAGATTAGCAAAGATACATTTTTATAAATGAAAAGTAACACTGGAGATGAAATAATGAAAAAAATGCTAATTTAATATTGATTAATTATGATAAGTTTGAAAAGTTAGATCGATTAAGGGGAATTGTTGTTCTTGTAGAGGAATTAGTTCATCATTTTTGGGATAAAAAAGATGAGATATTGGTGAGTTGCATAGTATCAGAAGGTGTTCCAAATGTCGATTATGATAGAGAAACAGGCCACTATATTTTCATCTAATAAAATGGAAGATTTGAATTAGGGGGAGTAGCGGGCATGAATTACCCTTTAGTTACTGCAGTTATAAAAGAGCCTTATTATCAGATACCTGATTGGTTGAATACAGATGTGGCTTATACTGAATATGTCAAGTTAACAGGTCAAACTACTAGTGATGAAGTTGAATTGTTTATTGCGATGCTTTTGGGATACAACAATATAGACATTAAGGGTACACCTCATGAAGTGTTAAAGCGATTATTTGATGAATCAGATGTAGTAATTGGAGGAGGAATCTATTTCGAAAGCAATGATAGGATAATTCCTCCGAGTTGTTGTTCTGGTCTAGAGGCTTGGAGAGATGTGCTAGATAGTGTTATTAACAGGAAAAGCCCTTGGATGGGTCATAATCCAACACCAAGAATGGAATTCGCTGATAATATAGTGCGTGTTTGGTCGGATGATTCTAATGAAGAAGATGTAGACAAGAATGAACTGTACTATATTGATTTTGATTATGTGGAGTTTATTGCAAAGCTAGAAATGGTTGAATCGGACTTAATGGAATTTGCAAGAGTGCCTCTCTTCAATAGATTTTTAGAGTTTGACCTTGCGTTAGCCAATGATGTGGTGAAAAGGTTTGAAAGTTGGTTTATCTTCAAAGGTGACTAAGAGGGGCAGTAAAGAATTGAATAAAACGGTAATTTAATTAGGAGGCTTGTTGTAAAAATGGATTATTTAAACTATGAAGATCAGTTTAAAGAAATTTTAAACCAAGAGGAAATAAATTCAAAATCTTCAACTTAGAGAAATCAGAATGAAGTATTGGAGATTAAGACACGAAGCATTTATTGATGAACGAAATATATCTGATAGGGATCCAAAGAAAATATGGACTGAATTGATTCGTCAGGAGCAAGAAGAATTGCAGCGCTTTAAAAACAATAAATGAAAACAAGATTTGATAAGAAAAAGGTGACGCAATGCACACTTTTATCAAACATGTAAATGGATACACGATCAGACATTGGACTCTTGTTGATGTGTTTTACATTCAAGAAGGTGAGGAATGGATTGTTGAAGACAAGGACCTTGATGCGGTAATTGATTTTGCAATGAAAAGGTAGCTTGATTATGTTTTGGAGGGGAAAATGAGTAGGGTATTTTCTATGCTTGCTTCAAGGACTATTGTTTCAATAGTTTCCATTATAAACTACTATGCTTTAATGCTGCTCGCTTATCTGATACTAACAGGAACGAATGTTTTCATAATTACAGTGATACTTCCTATCATGTCGATCATTTTGGCAATAGTTACTTTCGTTACATTACATCGTGCAAAAGATAAAGGACGTGGGATGATGATCTTATGGACGAGTTTCATGCAACTCTCTTTATTCCTACTATTAGCTTTTTTCATAATTGATACGATGACAAATCCTCATGGTATATGGATTTATAAAACACCATAAAACAGCAATTTAAATAAAAGTGGCGGTCATAATAGAAAAGGTAGCACCAGTTGACCATAAAGCTTGTTGTTGTGCGAGGCATGGTTGCAAATTAAATGTAGAAAAATGTCCAATTGTAATAAGGGAATTCAAGCAAGATGAGTTTGCACGAAATGTCTTGAAGAAGGTATATATCATAGGGACTTTGTATAATGAAATATCGTTTTTATTAGAAAATTTTTTGGGGATGATCTGTTTGAATTAGAAAGTATTAGTAAAATATTTTGATATTCCTGATAAGTATGTTGAGCTAGACAGTCCAACGGTTTACTCGATTGCTGAGAAAGTGGATTTCTTGGACTATTGCTTACTGAACCAAGTAAGGATATTTGAGATGATTCCTTTTAAATTGGGGAATTCATGAGGGAGGAGAATGCAAATGAGTACATTAGAAAAAGCAATTGTGATTGCAACACAAGCTCATGCTGGACAAGTTGATAAGGGTGGCAACCCATACATACTTCACCCTTTACGAATCATGTTAAAGATGTCGACTGTAGAAACTATGATATCAGCTGTTTTACACGATGTGCTTGAGGATACAGATGTTACAGTGGAAGAGCTTCGAAATGAAGGGTTCTCTGAGGAAATCATTGCGGCAGTTATTGCTTTGACCAGAAATGATGACGAAACATATATGGAATTCGTCGGACGAACAAAGCAAAATCCAATCGCAAGGTTAGTGAAGTTAGGTGACTTAGAGGACAATAGCGATTTGTCAAGGATTCCAGAGCCAACCGAGAAAGACTATGAGCGACTGCTACGCTATAAGAGAGCCATTAAAGAACTGCTTTCAACATAGAACGAGAAAGGGAAGCACAATGCTCCGATTTGGAAAGGACTGCTTGAAGTAAATGATGATTTTACCTTAATTAAATACACTATACTTCTATTAGAACATATGTGGTATTAAAGAAGTCATATGAAATCTTAATTTGAACGGGAAAGAGTGAAAGAGATAGATAAAGAATTGGATAAAGAAGAGATTATTACTTTTGAGCACTTTATGGCAATGTATTATTGCAATAATAATGAGAAGCCAACGCAAGGTATACTTGAAAAATACAGTAGCTTTTATCGATCAATGGAAGATCAAGAAGTGGTAGATGAACTTCTGAGAGATTTGGCTTTGATCAAGACAGAAATATTTGACAATGAATTAAGCGATATTTTAAAGCGATATGGTTTTGGAATTTCAATAAACGAATTTCGCCTATTAATCGATCCATTGATTAGCGTGTTAAAAGAATAAAATGAAATCAGGGATTTATAAGGAGTAGCTTACCGATGTCAAAGATTCCAAAATCAATTCAAGATGCAATTAGGAAAGTAGCCAAATACAACGAAAAAGCATGAGAACAACACGGCATTTTGAAACATGGATAACTAAGAATTTTGGCGAAGACGTGATAAAAAGCGATAGTATTAGAGATATGATAATCGATGGGATTGAACAGACAAATAATGCAGAATGGGCAATTAAACGAACTCACGAAATTCTAAATCAATACAAATCATGAATGGGGATTACTCCTTCGTAAGGATGCACTTGACTATTATGATGAAAGATTAAATCATGATTTAGGCTTTGTTGGAGTAGAAGCCTTGGCGCCCGCATTTGCGGATACCTTAAATCGTTTACCAAAAATGAAAAGAAACAAGATCTCTTCGTATAGTGATTTTAAGAGTGTTGTTGATGATTCGAATGTAATGGATTGGAACAATAATTATTATGGCAGATTCTATTCCTATATGGATGATCAAGATGATGCATTTAAACAAGCAAAGCCATTCTTGATTTTGGCTGAAAGTAAAGTGCAATCCTCTGACTACAGAAAAGTGTACGATGGAAATTGGTATAAATAATTGTTTGAGTCGGAAACCTGTTGTTACAATGTAACAGGTTTTCTAAATAACTTGTCGAATAGATTATTATGATAAAATAGCATCGAGATGCCAGTTCATGAAAAAACGCTATATATTCTTAAGTGTATTTCTGTTTATCTTTGGAGTTTTTTTCTATCAGTTAACTGGTGGTACCGCTAAAGATGAACCTAATTTTAACAGCGTTTATGATGTGTCTTTTAATCCTCAGGAGTTTATTAAGTCTGCAAGAAGCGGCGATCTGAACAAAGTGAAGTTCCACATTGAGAAAAATATCGATCCCAATGTAACTAATAGTGACGGAAGGACTGCCCTCTTAGGTGCTGTTATTGAAAAACAATATGAAGTCGTAGATTACTTACTTCTTAATAAGGCTGACCCGAACAAGAAAGATAACTACGAACAATCACCACTCAAAACCGCAATGGAAATAAAGGATAAAAAACTGATTGAGCTGCTCCAACGTAATGGGGCTAAAGAATAAACAGGCACCCATTTGGGTGCTTTTTCTATTTGAAAGCAAGCTTTAAGGTTAAAGGACGAACGGTAGACATATCTGACGCTCCAGTTGTAAGAGCCAACAAAAAAGGCAACATAGAGTCTAGCGGTTTTTGCGTACTTCTAGAAACGTTAATGACTGTTCGTTGTCCCGCACTTGCATTTCTTCTTTAACAGCTTTTGGTCTATCAACTAGATCAACTACATTTTTTGATAACACTTGCCAGCGTTCAGCTTTATCAAGTGAATCCTTTCCAATTGAGATTATTGTATGGACGAATGACCCTTTTGAATTGTATGCGATGTTTGTTGTAAGGAGATATAATCTCAAAGATAAATCTGGTGAACATACTTATCCGTTTTACTAGAAACAAAAAAGAAGTGGGGTAGCATACTTGATTGTGATGATAGAACAGCAAATAAGATTGTTAAAGGAATGATTGATAAGAAGCTAATGTATTGGTATGAGAACGCTAAGTCATATGCGGATGGAAAATGGAGTCAGTGTGATGGGAAGTATTATATTTACCCACAGGAGAAGGAAGAAGAGCGGATTAGACTGAGGGAGCAGAAGAGAGTTGGCTATTTGAAAAACGAGATCATAAGTAATGAACAACCTTGGAATATAAGTGATCCAGTTATTCGAGGAATTCATATACAAATTCAGACGAGTTGTAATATTTATCCATTTAACCTATAATGTGGGTATTCCTAAAATTCTCAAGTAAAGAGGGGGCAATAAAATGAAAAAGTTTGTAGCACTATCTTTACCTGTAATAATGTTGGCAACAATTACAGTTACTCCTGCACTGGCACAAGCAGACAATTTAACGGAAAAAAGTGTGTCTCAAGTTCAAAAGAATACTATTGAGAGCAATGGGCAATATCAAAGCGTCAAAGACTTCGCAACAAAAAAGGAAAAGTCAGTTATTGCTCCTATGAGCTATAAAACATATAACTTTGGTAACTCTGATCACATTTACTCTCCCGGCAAATTAAAGATAGAGGTTTTTCCGGGAACAAATGACGGACCAAAAGATAACACAAACTGGATTATTGTGGAGTTATTTGATGTAAATGACCCCGGTACTCATGTAGCTTATAGATCCGTTAGTGCATTTAACGATAGCACCGTAGAATTTGAATGTTATGGGTATCATTATATTTCAGTGTACAATATGAATTACAGTCAAAGCGGTAAGTTTAATGTAGTTTGGTAGATTCTTATTGACAATTGAACAAGAAAAAATGAGAAAGAGGCTACCCCAAAAAGTAGATTTTCTATTTGAGGGCGACCTCTTTTTTTAGATTGTCTTTTTTCGATTAAAGCGAACTCTGCTCCAGTGACTAAATACTAACTATCAGATGACAATTCATGAGAAGGCTTGTCCGGCACATCAATGGAGAATTTTAAAGTGGTCATATCGAACATGTGTTTATATGCACTGTGGAATTACTTCGGATGATGCCGAATTGGAGACCTTGACACGAACAATTAAAAGCATGCTACGAAGAATCTGTTCAGTTTCTCCAAGCACACATTAAAGACTTGGAGGAAAAGATTAGAGGCTCTAGGTTTGAAATGACCGCTGAAGAATATTATGAATATCTGCTCGAGAGTATGGCCGAGATGCGATACGAAGAAGATCGTATAATGGCATTGGAGGATGCTTACAGATTGAAAGCACCCACCCGGCCTTATGTATCAAGGTTTAACAACCAACTGCCCTCTAATCCGAGGACAGTCAAACTTTTTCCTTCAATAGAACGCGAAGCCTAAAGGAAATCTTTAATGAAAATAATAAAGAAATATAGTAGAGAAATGTCACTCGTATTTAGAGTGGCATTTTTATTTGAGAGAAAGGAGTGGGAATGGTGCTCAGTATAGAGATGATCATTAGAGGATATACATGGTACTGTTTGTATGGTCGTCGTACCAGCTGCCTAATTGAAATCAATCCATACATAATATTTTTGCAAACGATAGTCGGCAGATAAATGTTACAGGTTCAACGAAAACCGGAAGCAATTACCGCGGAAAGGGTTCCAGCTTGTTCTACCGTATGTACACCTTAAAAACTATCAAATTTACCTAAAACATGGTAATCCTCTCTTGTGAGAAGACGATACGAAATACGCGACGATCAATGGGATCAAATTACGATGTTGAGAATATTATGATCGACTAGGAAACCGCGAAATTGGAGGATTACATCCGTCAATATAGGCATGGGGCGAACCAACTGCTACAACATGGAAGAAGTTTGCCGTATCCGCATATGAATAAAATGATAGAAAATAAAGGAGAAAATACACGATGGGAATCATGGCCTGTTACTTATTAAACGATGCTTTAGCGGATGAAGTTGTTCAGTTAGGCAATTCCCATATCGTTGGGAAGATCGAGGAGCTTATGGAAAAACAACGCTGTCTCGTGTATGAGATGGATAAATTATGGGACGGATTGCATTATCTGCTAACAGGGATCTCTGCCTCACAGCCGATTGAGGACAACCCATTAAGCGAGGCCATTGTCGGCGTCCACGTCCTGGATACTGAAGAATTCGTAAGTGTCATTGGCTCTGATGAGCTTCCTCGCATTTTAGAAGCTCTTCATTTTGTGGACAGGGCCGTCTTGCAGCAACAATACAAGCCAGCCGATTTTAGAGCGAAACAGATTTATCCGGATATTTGGGTGGACGATGAAGCTGAGGAACGTTTCGCAGAACTTATAACGGAACTCAACCAGTTAACTTATTTTTATGAACAAAGCCTTGCCCAGGGGCATGACATATTGATTAGCATTTATTAAAACCACTTCTCTTTCAAGGGTGCATGGCTCCAGAAAAGCTATTGTTTCACTCATGGTTGTCGGTGTAATGTGACGCTTTTAACGGTGTATGGCTACAGCATAGAGAGTTAATCACCAGCCCGCCTACGGGCGATATTTTTGCATTTTCAGAAAGGCCTATCGAAACGATTTCCACAATTTTTAGCTGATCAATTAAAAACTCCTTTACAACCGAATAGTCAGAATTGAAAACATATAACGCATAGATTATATTTTTACTCAATTTACAATAAATCCCACGCGAGGTATTAGTTAATGAAACGATTCACAACTGTATTACATGCAGCTCTCATAACTTCTGTACTATTTAGCTCGCAGGGAGTTAGCTTGGCACAGGAAAAGAATGGTGAAGCTATGGTAGAACAGCAGGAGATCGAGCTCATCGAAATCGGCATAGCCCAAGTGATTTACTTGGAAACGTACCCGGGCTACTCGTATGCATTAAAGGAGGGAAAGTATGTCTGGCTCGATTATGATAAAGGCACCTTTGAGTATAAATTGGTGGCAGGATTGTCTCAGGC
>NZ_JABSUV010000070.1:0-11683 GCF_013284275.1 Brevibacillus sp. HB2.2 | reverse complement strand
TTCACTAGCACTTCAAAAGTGCCGGACTCATAATATACCATGTATGATGACTTCGAGTCAACTGGTAATATTTGAAGTCTTTCGTTTTGTTTCTGTAATTCCGCCCGTTTTTGAAAGGCGGACTTTCAATATAACATGAGCGATCTACTTGGTCAAATGAAATATCTGGGAACCAAATATAAAGAACATCGTTAAAAGCTATATTTTCACGCTACAACAATAAAGAAGAGAAAGAATATCAACTCTTCCTCTCTTCGGACTGCTTCATTCTCTCATGAATCAGCTCCACAAGAGCGTCCATATAGTCAGCCGAATCATTCAGGAATTCAGTGGAGACAAACTCCAGCCCGCAAGCTTCTGCTTTCATTCTGCAATGGATTCTACAATCGAAAATTGCCTCTACATTTTCGGTCAAAGACAATAAGTCACAGACAACGACTGCCTTGCCGCCTGACTCAGCCACTTATTCTATCATCGCAAGTACATCCGGTCCTAACCATTTCTGCGGGGCTGGCCCTGCGCTTCGGTAAGCGAGCATCCACTTCTTGCAATCAGCTCGCAGGGCGCCGTTCGTAGACGAAGACTGATCGCTTCTGCAATCCCCGGATAGCGGTGCCAATGATTGATTTCCACAACCGGAATGTTTGCACCTCTGACTTCAAGCGCTTTTCGGGCACTTTGATAATAGGCAGCCGTTCCCGTTCTTGAATACAAGGGGGATGTCGGAAACGCGTACAACTTGGTAACACCGTCTGCGACCATTTGTTGAACCGTCTCGTGCACAAAAGGAGACGTATGCTTCGTAGCTTGATAGACTTTGATTCGCTCGCCACCTCCAATTTGATTCAACCGTCGTTCTATGGCCATGGCTTGCCGAGCTGTTACAGAACCAAGCGGATCTGCAACGCCAATGGATTGAAAGCGTGCCTTGGCTGCCTTCAACGTATCCGGCGAGGGAATTTTGCCATGAAACAGATGGGTATAAAAGGGCAGTATATCATCGATTGATTGCAATGAGGCGTAAGACAACATGAGTAGGGCTTTCATCTGATTTTCGCAACTCCTTTTGGCTATTCTACACGAGGACCTTGCTCTTGAACAAAAAAGACGCCCCTGATCTTTCAGAAGTCGTCCGCTTGTTATTTCCGAGTGTCACTTATTTTTTCGCAGAAGGCATGACACCTTCTGGGATCGGGCACACATATGTTTGACCGCCCAGACGCTGTTTCAGCTCGGCTTTTGCCTGTTCGATCAGCTTTGGATTTTTCAGCATGTCAATCGCTGTAGAAGCCATGACTTTCCCCGCATGCAGCATCCCTTTATGTGCCATGGATGTCGCCCCGAGGGACACCCATTGCCAGGAATGTAGCGTGGAGCCATTCACATAGCATGCAGTTGTGCATTGTGCTGTTGGCGTAATCCAGCTCACATCCCCTACATCCGTGGAGCCGTTCAACGGGATTTTTGCTCCGTCGTATGGATTGAGCCATGTCACCATGTCTGGAGCTGGCATGTCCGATGACTGTTTTTCCGAAGTGGCTAGTTCCTGCTTGGACAGTGTCTCACGCATTTCTTTTGCCAATTGCAGTTCCGCTTCATCCTGCATAGGGACGCCCAGCTCCTGGAAGTTTTTGTACATGACCTCTTCGAGCAGTTTGTTTTGCACGAGGTTCGAGCACGCTTTGTCGAATACGATCTCTACCTCTGTTTCAGTCATGAGCGCAGCGCCTTGCGCAATTTTGCATACGCGCTCGTAAATCTCCTGTACTTGATCAACCTTTGGCGCACGTATGAGGTACAGTACCTCTGCTTTTGGTTGAACCACATTTGGCGACAAGCCGCCGGAGTTCGTGATGGCATAGTGAACACGTGCCTCCGGGATAATGTGCTCACGCAAGTAGTTCACACCGACGTTCATCAATTCCACCGCATCCAGTGCGCTTCGACCGAGATGTGGACTTGCTGCTGCATGAGCACTCTTCCCTTTAAACTTGAAGTAGATTTGATAGTTCGCGAGTGAATCAGTGGACATGATGCTGTTATAGCCCATTGGGTGCCAGCAAAGTGCGAAGTCCACATCGTCAAACAATCCCGCTCGCGCCATGAACGCTTTCCCGGAGCCGCCTTCTTCCCCTGGGCAGCCGTAGTAACGAACAGTCCCCTTCATGTTGTTCTCTTCCATATACTCTTTCACGGCAATGGCTGCCGCAAGAGAAGCGGTACCGAGCAAGTTGTGTCCGCAGCCATGGCCGTTTGCACCTGCTACGAGAGGCTCTTCTTTAGTCTGGCCTTTTTTCTGACTCATGCCCGACAGAGCATCGAATTCTCCCAAAATCGCCACGACAGGATTGCCACTGCCAAAGCTTCCGATGAAAGCCGTTTTGATCCCACCTACACCGCGCTCAACCTTGAAGCCCTCTCCCTCGAGTGTTTGAGCTAGCAATTCAGCAGATTGATACTCTTCAAAACGCGTCTCCGCGAAAGCCCAAATCTGGTCGCTCACCTTGATGAAGGCATCTCGTTTTTTCTCAATCATTTCTGCAATTCGCTTGGTATGCATTCGCAAACATCCTCTCTGCCCTCGTTATCCACGTGGTCTTTCGCTCAGGTAGGAACGGTTTTACGTCAGCAATCGTCTGGCAATTCGGTTCAAAAGCGCTACGCTACGCGGCAAAATCTCTTCTTGTATATCGAACCTTGGATGGTGGTGAGGGGCCGGGATATCCGTACCAATTGCCATGTACGTTCCTTTTCCGCCACGATCCTGAACGCGTTTAATCATAAAGCTGGCATCTTCACTGCCCATCGAGTTGTACTCGCCGTGCTTAAAGGAATGGAAGCCTTCTACTTGTTTGGCTTCTTCCAGGGCCAGCTCTGCCATCTCCACATCGTAGTTGATCGGGATTGCTCCTCCGACGACCTCGATCTTGTAGTCGAGCTCATGCATAGCAGCACTGTGCGCAATGATGTTGCGTACACGGTTTTCTACTTCTTCATTTACTTCTTCGGTAATGGAGCGAGTCTCCACAACCATCTTGGCATAGGCCGGAATGATGTTCGCTGCTGTTCCGCCTTCTAGCACACCCACATTGATTCTTGTATCACCAGTGCTAAAGCGCGGAATCGCATGAATGTTCAACAGGGCGGTAGCCGCTCCGAGCAATGCATTTTTCCCTTGCTCTGGCGACGCACCAGCATGAGAAGAAACACCGTAGAAATGCGCCATCATTTTCGTGGTAGCCAAAAATCCATAGGAACCGCCGTGCACCTCACCTAGAGGCACATTGACACCCAAATGGCTGCAGAAAATATAGTCAACATCATCCAAATGACCTTTTTCTACGATCGCGTATGCACCGCGGACACCTTCTTCGGCTGGTTGGAAGATCAGTTTGAGCGTACCGGAAAAATCTCCTGCTGCAAGCGCTTCTGCCAATCCCAAGCCAATCGTGGTATGACCGTCGTGAGCACAGGCATGCATGTTGCCTTCATAAAGGGAACGGAAGCCATTCGCTTGTGGAAAATGGTCTTGCTCCGTACTTTCTAAAACAGGCAGTGCGTCCATGTCAAAACGGAAAGCAACCGTTGGTCCAGGTGCCTTCCCTTTCTTCACACCAATCACTGCGGTATAGCCACCGCGCATTTTTTCAACGATTGCCGGGTTTGCACCGTCACGCAAAGATCTTTCATACGCTGCCTCGAGAACTACTTCGGAAGGCAAGCCCCGCCGGGAATCTCCATCGATTGCTTCTTGTCCGTATATGACCTCATAGCCGAGGGACGTCAAAATCTCTACTACCTTGGAAGCGGTACGGAACTCCGTAAAACCCACCTCTGGATGTCTATGAAAATCTCTTCGCAACGAAACCAGATCCAACATCGTTCAATTCCTCCTGTTAACTCTGGAGCATGTGTTTTTCCATGCCCAGGTCCGATAGGCAAGCTGTAGAAATATGAGAAGACTGGTAAATGTAAATCCTTACAATATACGAATATTAAAAGACATTTTCGCTTAGTTGAATTATATTGTTGGGTCGCTGTTTTTTCAATAGGAGTTGTTTGAGTTATTGAAAAATAGTGAACCTTCTAACGGTGTAGTGGGGAGGAAACAGGAGAAAACGCTCAGATTCTAGGGCCACCCCCTGCGGGATTGACTGCACGACTCCATGCAAAAAGCGAAACCGCGTCCAAAGTAGTCCATTCAGGGTGTGTCTCAGAGGTGGACGCTAAGAGCGTGTTTCGCTTTTTGCATTGCGTCTCGGTCGGTGTCCCTAAGATCTTCGCTTTTTTCTCCTGTTTCCTCTACGAGCTTGCCGTTCGTAAACGAGTTTTTAAAGATCTAAAAGAATGAAGAATGTCGTTAGTTACGACAGAGAAGAATATTTCCAGACGTAGCGACTTGTGGAGTCCTAACCCTCAGCGGGACGGAGCACTGAGCCTAGACTGGAAATATTCTTCTCCCCACCGTAGCCACGTAGCCACATAAAATGAAAAAACACCCGAAATCTCTCGTCGGGTGCCCTTATTTCTTTAACTGATAAAGTTTCTTCGGTCGTCCACGCACAGCCTGCTGCTCTTCCCCGCTGAACTCGGCCAAATCCACTTCGCACAAGCTGCCCATGATGCGCTGGGCATTTCGTACCGTCATCGACAAATGCGAAGCGATATCCGTCGTTGAAAACAACTTCCAGCCCATACGTTGAACCAACGCACGCAGCTTGTGATACGATTTGACACTTACATTGGCCCGATTCAGCTTTTCCAACAGCTCTCGATCATTGGAGCGGAACGAATAGGCGAGCTCCTCTGTTTCTCCCACCGATTCCATCATGACGCCCTTATCCTGCACGACGACAATGCCCGCCCCCGGTCGTTCTTTTGCGTGCTGGATTGCTTTTCGTGCATTGTTTTCCGCTGAAAAAGCAGTGTCCCCAAAGCCTACCCCTACTGCAACCGGAACCTCTGCCTCCAAAGAGAGCTGTTCCACCGTATGTCGCAGCATTTCAATCTCTCGTTGAATCGCACCACGCGAACTGAAAATCTGGTATCGTCCGTTGCCATTTGCAAGCAGAGAGCCGTCCAGCCGATCGCAGAGAGCAAGCAGAATTTGTCTGATCTTCAGCTCCAGATGCTGCAAGTAAAAGCGCGTGCTGGTCCGCTCGGGAATCTTGTCAAACTGCTCCAGCTCAATGATCTCTACCCCAATTTGTGTATCCTTAAAATAGGAGCTTTTCACCTTTTCGATGACGATTTTCATCGCCTGACGAATCTCCATTTTCGTCATGAGAACACGATAGACAGGAATGCCTTCCTCACGCAGCGCATGTTCAACGACAGAAAACGTGGTGAACGCTCCTTGTGTCTTGCCTTCACGCCAGAGCGTTACATGAAACTGCGTGATCGCATCGAGGTCAAAATGCTCGTCGTACGTAGTAACGTAAATCTCCTCATCGGGTATGTCCAGCTCCGACATCGACTCTCGCAAATGCGTCCCTTCCGACTCGATCATGTCGATGGAGACACGGTTCACGGCTGTGTTTTGGTCAATCGACATCTGAATGAAGCAGCGATACAAATTCGAACCGTTCGGCGGGCAATACACGATATTAGCATCCGGGGTTAGCACCTTTTTTGCGATTGTAAACGGAACCGGCCCTGAGAAAAACCATCCGTTTAACTCTGGATGATGTTCCTGGACGATATTGCTCACTTCACGTACGTCTTCATAACGAAAGGGGACAAATTCGATTTCATGCTCAAATTCATTGGCGACCGCCAGTATCCGCTCCACCGAAGGAAATGGTCCTACAACACCGATTCTATACATAAGGGCGTTTTCTCCTACCTCGTCATGATTGACACCTTTTCCTCATTCATATCATGTGCCGTTTTCTTTGTCTACTGGATGCCAAGCACGCTGCACTACGCTTGCTCCATGATTTGCCTAACCATTTGCTCGAGTGAAGCAGTAGGCTTGCCGATGATTCTCTCCAAATCCGTCGTCGTGCTACTCGCATCAATTTGCATCAAGAAGCGATACAGCCAACTTTCTGCAACAGGGTCCTCCCGATGCCTGATGGATTTCCCTGTCCGTGCCGTCAACACCTCAGCAAGCTCTACGAAATTCCAAGCTCGGGAAGCCGTAAGCTCGTAAGTCTGATTTTCGTGCCCTTCTGTGCTGATGACAGTGGCAGCAGCCAATGAAAGATCCTCGCGTGTCACTGTGTGAAAGCTCCACTTGCCAGGGTATGTAATGAGCTCTCCTGTTTCGATTGCCTGCTGAATACCAAATGCCGCAATCACATCACTGTAAAGTCCATTCCGCAGAAACGTATACGGTATCCCCGTCGTGCGAATGGCGTGTTCCGTTGCCAAATGGAGATGCGTGAGCGAGATATTTACCTTTTCCAAAAAGGCAAAGCTGGTATACACCAGGTGAGTGATATTTGCTTTTTTCGCCGCTTCTATGACATGACTATGCTGTCGTACACGAACGGTATCATCCGTGTGCGGGCTGGAAATAAACAAAAGCTTCGTGCCGCCCGCAAAAGAACGTTCCAGAGACAGAGGGTCATCATAATCCGCTTGTCTTACCTCGATTCCCAACTCTCTTAACCGTGTCGCTTTGTCCATTCCGCGCACACAGGCAATGAGGCGTTCTTTTTCCACCCTTTTCAAAAGCTGTTCGATAATCAAGCTCCCTAGTTTGCCCGTTGCTCCTGTGATGAGAATGGACATGCTTTTGCCCCCTTTTCCTCTGCAGCTCAAAGTCATCTCACACTTTGCCTTATTTTCTCTAATAAAAATATCAGTTGGTGCAGCTCTTGCTCCTCCAGTCCTTTTAGCCCCTCTGCAATCACCTGACGATTCCCGGGAAGGTGCATGAAAAGAAGCTGTTTTCCTGCTTCGGTCAGTGAGATTACGGATTTTCTGCCGTCTTTAGGATGGGGAGCCCGGTGTATCAGACCGTCTGTTTCCAGTGGTGCAAGCAAAAGACTAATGTTGGCCTTCGTCACTCCAATACACTCTGCCAAACGTGAAGGCAGGATACTGTCACCATGCTTCGCGATCTCTACCAATAATCGAATTCTTGCACCGTTCATTCCTTTGGCATGCCAATATTTTTCTGAGAGCCCCACCAAATCTGCGGTGGCGTCTACCAAGGAAAAGAATGCCTTTGTCCGTAAAGGGGGCTGATTTACATATGTTTCGAGATCATCTGCCATGCTCTTTCCCCCCCTCGTTTAGTTAAGTGCTTAACTACATGAAATTTAATCCATCTGTATTTTTTTGTCAATGGGCAAAGCATTTTCATTACGCGAGTTCTATTTTTCGTCCAGAAACTGAATGAAAAAGAACTGATGGTTATATACACCTTATCCATCAGTTCTTTCTCTCATGTTTTATACGACTTCTAGCGATTCATGTTTTTAATGTACATGCCAGCAGCCACTTCTCGCTCGTAAACCCATCCTGGCGGAACAGGTGAATATTTGCTTACTAATAATACAGTTCCATAAGGAGCACCAACGACATTCATGATCGTTTTGCTATCATAATTTTCTCGCGATACAACCCATCCAGTTGGAATGGGGGAGAACTTGGTCACATTGAACTCCGTACGATAAGATGCTCCTATTACATATTTGATCACTCGACCATCTACTTCATCTCTTAAAACTACCCATCCCGCTGGAACGGGAGAATATTTGCTAACTCGTAATTCCGCACCATAGGGAGCACCTGCTGTATTTTTAATGAGCTTGGAACCGAGATCTTCACGAATGACCACCCAACCTGCCGGGACAGCAGCAGATTTTCGAATCCATTCCTCCTCTGAGCTCCATCTAGCAGAAACGGATGAATGTTCTCTCTGCCCATCAACACTAGATGATGTGTTTGCGGCTTGAATCGGAGACGTTAGCACTGCGGAAAATACGGCTACACTCAATGCTGAAAAAACCATTTTCTTGAACAAAGTGATTCCCACCTCTCCTGTCATTAAAATCTACCAGAATATACCATAAATTTAAAAACGAGTAAATTTTCAAGAAAAATCTATCAATTCCTCTTATTATTCCTAATCTATCAATGACATAAATAAATATTTTTTATCGAGAAACTAAAAAAATTCCTTTGCTATTGAAAACACTAGCAAATATTCTGAATATACGTTTTCTATCATTTTTAGGGGGGTATTTATGAAAAAGGGACTGGCAATTGCAACCTGTCTTACCTTGCTTTTCGGGGTACTAGCGGGGTGCTCGAACTCTTCCGCACCTGCTGAACCCACTGGCTCCACTACACCTGCAGAAGCGACAAAAACAGAGCCGATGGTGTTAAAATGGAGCATTAACAGCGAGCCTCCTTCGATGGACCCCGGGATCGCCGTCGACGCGGATTCGTTTGACATGATTTATGCTGCCTTTGAGGGCTTGACGAGCTATGATCTGAATGGACAACTCGTCAATGCAACGGCTGAGAGCTTTACCAACTCGCCAGATTACATGAACTACACCTTCAAAATTCGCAAGGACGCCAAATGGAGCAACGGAGACCCCGTCACCGCCCATGACTTCGTCTATGCGATCAAACGCAATCTCGATCCGAAAACGGCGTCTGAGTACGCCTATCAGCTTTATTACATTAAAGGAGGAGAGGAGTACAATACGGGGAAAGGCAAAGCTGAGGATGTAGGCGTCAAGGCTGTAGACGACCATACCGTCGAATTCAACTTGAAGTCACCCACTCCGTTTTTTCGTGAGCTAACCTTCTTCCCGACCCTCTTCCCGTTGCATCAAAAAACGCTGGAAGGAAACCCAAAATGGGCGAATGAAGCGAAAACCATCGTGGGAAATGGTCCATTCATCATGGACAAGTGGGAGCATAAAAGCAGAATCGTCTTTACGAAAAACCCGAACTACTGGGACAAAGACAACGTCAAGCTCGACCGAATCGAAATTTCTATGATCGAGGACAACAATACAGCGTTCTCCATGTTTGAAAATGGCGACATCGACTGGGGCGGCTATCCTGCCTCAACACTTCCGACCGATGCAATCCCTACACTCAAAGATGCAGGCAAGCTGATGGTCGCGGATAATCCGGGCACACAATCCGTTGTTTTTAATACAAACAAACCACCGTTCAACAATAAAAAAATTCGCCAAGCGTTCGCTTATGCCACCAACCGTCAGGAAATCATCGACAATATTTTGCAGACGGGTGTTCCAGCCGCTTATGGTTGGGTACCGACTTCCATGGGATTAAAACCAGACGGCTACTTTAAAGAAGACCAAGCGAAAGCCAAAGCATTACTAGATGAAGGTATGAAGGAGCTCGGACTCTCGACCTTCCCGAACGTTACCTACACGTTTGACACGAATGATACCAATAAAAAGCTGGCAGAAGCCCTGCAAGATCAGTGGAAAAAAGCACTCGGTGTTGACGTGAAGCTGTACACAGCGGAGCTGAAGGTGTACCGCGACATGAGATCGCAAGCGAACTTTGACATGATCCGTTTCCAATGGGGCGCAGACTTCAACGACCCGATCAACTTCCTGGAGATGTTCCGCGATAAAACGGGCGGAAACAACCACCCGGATTGGGAAAATGCCAAGTTTAAAGAGCTGATCGACAAGAGCTACAACGAGCCTGATCTGGATGCGCGGAAAAAAATCCTGCTAGAAGCGGAGACGATTCTTATGGAGGAAATGCCGTTGGCTCCAATCAACTTCCGTGGAAGCCCTTATGTAAAAAATGATAAGGTGAAGGATTTCATCATCTTCCCGCTTGGTGGTGCGTACTTCAAGTACACCTCTGTTCATCCGTAGGGGAATGAAAAATCTTTGGTTTGTGCGAACATAGTGGTGGGGAAGAGAAAAACGGGCTTCCTCCGTTCGTGGCACGCCAAGGCCTCCGGTCGCTCCGTTTTTCTCTTCCTCTCCGAAACCTTTGTATTCACGAGTTTCTTGAAAACACATAACACAAATAAAACAGGCTGTACCTGTCTGAATAGACGGTACAGCCTGTTTTATTACATTTACACAGTCAGCGTTTTTTGTTCGTTTCCGTGGTAAGCATTAGTATCCAGCTCTTTTGTCACTCTGCTCGTCAAAAGTCCGGAGGTCATGCTTCCGCTTACGTTTAGTGCTGTGCGGCCCATGTCAATCAGCGGCTCAACGGAGATGAGCAGACCGACAATGGCAATTGGTAAATTCATCGTGGACAAGACGAGCAGTGCTGCAAAGGTCGCCCCGCCCCCTACGCCTGCAACCCCGAAGGAGCTGAGTGCCACCACTGCGATCAGTGTCAGGATGAACGATGGTGTCAACGGATCAATTCCTGCGACAGGTGCTACCATGACAGCCAGCATGGCTGGATACGTACCTGCGCAACCGTTTTGTCCGATGGAGAGTCCAAAGGAGCCTGCGAAGTTGGCAATTCCTTCAGGAACTCCCATGCTTTGTTGCGTTTTTACATTCAGCGGTAACGCCCCCGCGCTCGTACGTGAAGTGAAGGCGAACGTCAGGACAGGGAATGCTTTTTTCACATAGGTGATTGGATTCAATCCTGCAAACGTCAACAGCAACAAATGAACGATAAACATGATAATCAGCGCCATATACGATGCGACAACGAACTTGCCCAGCTGCCAGATGGCATTGTAATCGCTGGTAGCTGCGACTCTGATCATGATTGCCAGTACACCATATGGCGTCAGGCGCAAGATCAATGTCACGATACGCATAGTGATGGTATGGAATGCGTCCACGATTTTCGCAAACAATTCAGCTTGCTCCGGATTTTTGCGTTTTACCCCTAAATACGCAACACCGATAATCGCAGAGAAAATCACGACGGCAATCGTGGAAGTCGCCCGATCTCCAGTCAGATCGAGGAAAGGATTCGCTGGAAGCAGCTCCAGGATTTTTGCTGGCATGCTCAAGTTCTGGATATCCCCCAAGCGCTGCTCTACCTGTTCGATCCGAGCGGATTCCGCATCCCCTTGCTGGAATTGTGCCCCATCGAGATTAAATGCCAAGGTAGTCGAAATCCCGATTGCTGCCGCGACAGCAGTCGTCGCTACCAAAAGTCCGATAATCAGTGTACTGATTTTTCCAATGTTATTGGTTAGTTTCATTTTGGTGAAAGCCGATAAAATAGATATGAATACCAGTGGCATTACGATCATTTGAAGCAGCTTCACATAGCCTTTCCCTACAATGTTGTACCATTCGATGGTGGATTTCAGTACGTCCGATTTGGCTCCGTATATGTATTGCAAAATGAGTCCAAATAAAATCCCGAGTCCGAGACCGACAAATACCCGCTTGGAAAAAGAAATATGCTTCTTTTGCATGGCGTACAATCCAGCAATGAATAAGAGCAACAAAACAATGTTTACAATGATCAATAACGTCGACATATATTCCCCTCCCTTTCGTTCTATGTACCTCTCATTATTGTATTCGGTATAGATATAGTTATATTACCAACAATCCCTACTGGTCAAGTATGAATTGTTTTTGTATTATTCCAAACTGTCTTGCAGCCAGCTGTAGTGGGGGGAGGAAACAGGAGAAAACGCTCGGATTCTAGGGCCACCCGCTGTGGGATTGACTGCACGACTCCATGCAAAAAGCGAAACCGCGTCCAAAGTGGTCTCTTCCTCGAAGTTATT
>NZ_JABSUV010000007.1:0-170824 GCF_013284275.1 Brevibacillus sp. HB2.2 | reverse complement strand
AAAGGGGACCCGCTTGTCGAACACTTCTTCCTTGAGAACCCTCCGCCCGTAGGGTGGCTTTGGCTCGACGGTCCCCTTTTTGAAGTGGAGACGGACAGTCAATCCCGCTTGCGGGCGTGTCAGAGTCGAAGAGAACTGTGCTTTTTCTTCTCCACCCCTATGTTGACTCAAACCAGAATGCCCTATCTTATTATTTCTTGGCTCCAGTCAAATCCTGCACAGCTTCATCCAACTGCTTTTCAATCAGAATGGGGTCGTAGCCAAGCCATCTATCCACATTGACTACGTAAACCTGATTCTTTTTAACAGCGGGCAAGTTCTTCCACAGACTGCTTTGCTCGATTTCTTTCAAATACTGAGCGGCATCCTCTCCTGGGAACAACATCAGGAAAATATGGTCGGCTGCATATTCCGGTAAAAGCTCCATGGACACGTCTTTTGACCAGAACAGTGGGTCTTTATCGATCTCACTCTTAATGAGTGGCGGTGGAGTTAACTGAAGATCGTTGTACAAAACATGGCCCATGTTGCGAGCCCCGTACATTTTGATCGTTTTCGCACGGACGTTTAATGCTGCAACGGTCTCGTCCTTCCCGACCTTGGCATGGACCAGCTTACGTGCTTCTTCCACCTTTGCTTTATACTTCTGCTCCCAAGCCTTTCCTTCTTCCTCGCGACCTAACGCTTCCGCTACCTTTTGTACATGCCCGTAGACATCATATTGATCGAAGGCGATCGCTACAACAGGCGCAATTTTTGTGAGGTTTTCATATACCTGTTGCTCGACTTCGGTTCCGGTGAGAATCAAGTCAGGCTGCAACTCGAGGATTTTCTCCAGATTATAGGCATCATAATCTCCCACGACTTCGATTCCACTAACCAGTGGTTCCATGTCTGGACCTTCCATATGTCCCTTCACTGCACCGATTGGCTTCACCCCAAGGGCAAGCATGGGGCCCAAATATTGCAAGGCTACGACGCGCTGAGCTTTCACAGGAATGGTGGCTTCGCCCTTTGCGTGCTTCAGGACACGGGTCTCGCTGCTTTTATTTTCTTGTGCAGGTGCCGATGGATTGGGGCTGGCTGTCTGGCCGCATGCCGTGAGCAAGAACAAGGAAAGAATCATCAATCCTGGCAGCCAAGCTCGTATGTGCAATCGTTTCATCGTATATCCTCCATGAATGAAAATGATTCTCATTAATAGAGTCCATCTTACCTTGAACGCACTCTTTTCATCCATGGAGAATGTTCCGTTTTTCTTTGGATAATGTGGCGGTGTTTGCATGGGTCAAAATTTGGACGGCCTCTTCCAGCTGGATGTCGAGGGAGAGGGGATCATACGAGAACCAAATCGGGTTGAGAATGACCACTTGTCCTTTTTGTACAGCAGGAATTCGTTGCCAGACATCCTGCTTCATCAACTCCAGGAAGTGTGCCCGTGAGAGATCATCATCAAAAATATGAACGAACAGCCAATCTGCTGCGTACTGGCTTAATTGATCCTCATTGATGGGGGTTGCCCAGAAATTGGGATTGCGTGTTAACTCTTCTTGAATCATTTTGGGTGGCGTCAGCTTCAAGGATTTGTACAGTACATGCCCGATATTTCTGGCACCGTATGCCAATAGACTCTGTGGACGCACATTGAGGATCAAGAATGTTTCTTTCTTCTGAATATGAGCATCGATGCATCGCTTCGCCTTCAGAACCTTCTGTTCATGCTGCTTGAGCCACAGGTGTGCCTGGTCTTTCAAGCCAAGCACGTCGGCTAGTATGTTCAAATGACCAAATACATCATGATCCAGCCATGGAAGGGCAAGAGTAGGTGCAACCTTGGAAAAAGCAGCGCTATCTACCGTCGATTCGGTCAAAATAAACGTCGGCTGCAATGATTTGATTATGTCTGGTGTGTTTTCGGGCAGGCTGACAATCTCATCAGCCTCTTTCATCCGTAATTGCTCGCGTAAATAAGTGACCTGCTCTTCTGGAGCGCCAATCGGTCTGATTCCGAGTGCCAATAAATACTCGGCATAGTGGAAGGTGACGGGTGACATTTGCTTCTGATTCATGCGGACAAAGACAGTCGGGGACACGCCTACCTGCTGCTTAAAGCGTCTGCTGAAGTAAAACTCATCGGCATACCCGACCAGACGTGCTACCTCGCGCAATCGCTTATTCGATTCTCGCAGAAGTGTCTTTGCATGCTCCATCCGACAGCTCGTCAAATATTCGATCGGGCTTTTTCCAACCTTTTTCTTGAAGACCTCGGTGTAATACCGCGGGGTAAGGCCAGCTCGATTTGCCAAATCATCTAAGGTGATTGGCTCTGCATAATTCGTATGCATGTAAGAAACCGTCTGATCGACAACGCTTGACGTTTCTACGGTAGCCTGCTGTTCTGCATGGCTCCAAATCAGGTGGAGCAATTGTTGAAAGCGAATTTGATTTTGAAAAGCTTCCAACTGATCATTGGCTTGTCGATGGGCATACAGGGTGAGGGCAAGCTCCGTACTGCTATCTACCTGATGAAATGCACACGAGCTGTGGTCAAGATGCCAGGAAGGACTCGGGCTGTAGGCGTTGGTGACCTGATCTTGCTGTTGTAGGGCGTCAAAATAAAATACGAGGAAACGGAGTGGATCATCCGTATCTGCGCTTATTTGTCTCGCAGATTCTCGCGAAAGAACCAGCGCACTTCCATCAAGTAGAGCGGCTTGATCCGACTCGCTCAGCATCCGACCCGATCCTTTTGTCACGATGAGCACAGCATGGGTTGATTCGCCGGAAAACGTCCATGCTTCTGTCGGTGACAAGGTGACCTGCTGTATGTCTTGAAGTAGAAACAAAGGAGTGGGCGGTAGCACGTTTTTTCCTATCATGATACCAATTCGAAGGACTCGGTTACGACGATGCTTCCCTTGACAGATTGGACCATCGGGCAGTTTTTGCTCGCGGCTTCAATGGCTTTTTGTACTTTTTCTTCTTTCATATTTTCACCCGTAATGATGAAGTGGAGGTGAATTTTTTCAACGCGATTTGCCTCTGCCTCATTCCGCTGAACATCTGCTGTTACTTTCATATCCGTGCACGGCATTCTCATCTTGTCTAACACTTTTCGCAGAACACCGCCACTGCAAACAGCGATGGAAGAGACCAAGAGCTGGTAGGGGCGAAATCCATACTGTTCATCACCCGATACGTGCAGCTCACCGTAGGACAGTTGAGTGACAAAGCCATTTTCTTTCGCTTGAAATTCCATGGGTAACCCTCCCTTGAAATGGTTTTTCTTCATTATAAGGAAAAAGGCACCCGTGCGACAGTCATCTATCGGTACGGGAACCTTTTCTCTTTTGCTATTCCTTTACTGCTTTCCCATTTTGCAAGAGAGACTGGATGCAACGAGGGAGCATGTCTTTTAACGTATCGAATGCATAGTCGATGTCCAGACGCTCTGTCCATTGATGGGCGTCACGTCCGACTGGACCGAGGTTCATGACAGGTACATCAAAAGCTTCGAGTTCCTGAAGCGGAATAGAGTAGCCGTTGTCCCACAAAGGCATGTTTGCTACCAATGGCTTCATGGATGCAGCCGGATATTGGAGTCCGACGTAGCTTAAGTCAGAGATTCCGCCAAAGTAGTTTTGTTTCACCAAATTGACCTGGTGCTGATCTCTCGCGTATGTTTTCATCTCTTCCATCGTTTGTTGGATCAGAGGATGATTGCGCGAGCTGACTGCCGGGTAAAACGGTGGAGCGAAGAACAAGATCATCATCGGCGACAGTTCTTTGCACAGAATCGCTAATTGATCCACCAGCTCAATCGTGGTGTCGCGGTCGTCCTTGTCGCCGCGGTTGGCGATCACATCTGCTTCCAGCTGGCGTAGCTTTTCTTCCCCGTACGTTTTCTTCGCATAGGCATACAGTTCTTCGTAAGTCATGACGGAAATGGACAGATCACGCGGGCTAAACGGCGCAAAGTTGGCAAACTGGCTCGCGTGCTTGAGGTAGTTTTGCTTCATGCGCTCTGCGACATTTCTTGCCGATTCCAGCAGCGGCTCTACGACATCCTCCATCTGCTTTTCCAGCAGGAACAGGTTGAACAGCGTCACGGCACGGTGCGGAATTTGCACAGAGTACTCTTTTTTCAAATCCTTTTGAATCAGGTTCGTCGGCGGAGGAGATGCTTCTCCCTCAACAACCTCGCAAAAGGATGTGTTTAGCTCGAGCTCACATGTCATTTGAGAAGCCATGTAATTGCCGTTTAACCCAGCAAAAGGCTCGCCGACATGTGTTTCTTTGCCGTAGCAGAGGAAGCCAGGCAGCACTTTTCCGATGGAGCCTGTGTACAAGTACGTATTCGTATCCCCTGGATAGCGGGTAAACATCGGCTCGGAGTTGAGCACGGTGGTGTAGCTCAGGTCGAACTCTTCGGCGATTTTCAAAAGCGCGGGGACTGCTGCCCGCATCCCGACAGAATTCACCTCTTCATCAGGGACTGTCAGAAGCAAAATGTTGCCGTCGAACTCCCCAGCAATCGCTTGCTCAATCATCGACATGTGCAGTGTCAGTCCGCACTTCATATCCATGGTGCCACGGCCAAACAGCCAGTTGCCGGTGCGAATATCCTGTTGAACGTCTGCTGGCATATCCGCTTGGTTTTGCTGGAACAGAGGAGTGAGGGTCTTCGGATTAAAAGCATGCTTCATCCAGGCACCGTAATCCTCGACGTCGACGACATCAAAATGGCTGACGAGAATGACGGTGTCCCGTACGCCTTCTTTTTTGACCAAAGCAGTGACAAAATGGCGCCCGTCTTCAGTCGGATTCGCACGTACATGATCGGGATTGGCTTGATAATAAGGCAGGGTACGCAGCTGATCGACGACGTAGCCAGGCAAGTCCTTCTCGGCAGATGATCCTGTAATGCTTGGGATGCTTACCAAATTGCACAAGAGATCAACGAGCTGCTCTTTTGTTTGCCATTTTTGCATAAAAAACGCCTCCGTTTTCCGTATAGTGAAAACTGTTTCCGGTTAGTGGGCAAAAAAATTAAGGTAAGGCACCGATCATGTGGGAAATTTCTTTGGCGCTTTGTTGGGCTTGTTCAATGAGTGAGGACAAGAGCTGCTCGTTGATCCGGTAGCTCGGCACGCCAATACTCAAAGCGCCTACGACCTTTTGGTTGACACCGAAGATAGGAGCGGCAATGGATGCGGTGCCTTCGGTTTTCTCACCGTAACTGACTGCATAGCCGTTTTGTCTGATTTCAGGCAGTCGTTCTAACAGCTCGCGACGTTTTTCTGCATCCGGGATTAAACCGGTCACGATTTGCTCTGCTTCGTTCGGATTCATGCTGGCGAGAATCGTTTTGTTTGCTGCACCGATGTGTAGCGGAATACGCTCGCCCAGATTATCCATGCTTCTGACAGACATGGGACCTTCCACTCGTTCGAGTACGATGGCATGAGAGCCCTGTGGAATGTTCAGATAGACGGTTTCTCGTACATCTGCTGCCAATCGCTCCATGACAGTTCGGGCGACAGCGCGCATATCCATTTTGTCCAGGATGCGCAGCCCGATTTCCATCCACGTATAGCCAACCTTGTACTGCTTACTCTCGGGAAGCTGGAGGATGAGGCCATGCTTGATGAGGCTGCTGATTAAACGGTGTACCGTACTCAGCGGCAGGTCCGTTTGTTCAGCAATTTCCGAGATGGACCAATGCTGCTTGTTTGGATCTGATACCAGGACGGAGATGATGCTCATCGCCCGGTCAATCGATTGTACCAACGTGGGTTACCTCCTGGCTTTGTTGCATAGTGACCGTTCGTTGAAAGTCACGCCAGCTTAATATGACCTCAATCTATCAGAATTTTTCAACGGAATCAATATCATTTAAACTAGATAAAAATCCGTTGACAAAAAATTTGAAACTATTTTACATTAAGAGTGTAATTTTGTATTGCAGAAGTGATTCCACAATGCGGAATATTTCTGGGTGATTGCTCAGAGGAGAATGAATACTGTTAGACAAAAGCAAGATTCAAAAACAGAAGGGAGATCTATCATTATGAAATTTTCACGTGCGATTGTAAGAAAACCGGGAAAGAGTTATGTAAATGGTTTGACGACTTCTGATTTGGGTACACCTGATTTTGAACTTGCTCTTAAACAGCATGCCGCTTATGTAGAAGCGCTGAAACAGACAGGTCTGGATGTAACCGTTCTGGAAGCGGACGAGCGTTTCCCAGATTCTACGTTTGTGGAAGATACAGCTGTTCTCACGGAAAAGTGCGCCGTCATCACCAATCCCGGTGCAGAAAGCCGCAATGGTGAAATTGAGGATATGAAATTGGTGCTTCCTCGTTTTTATGACACGATTGAGTATATTCAAGCCCCAGGCTTCCTCGATGGTGGAGACGTCATGCAGGTAGACAACCATTTCTACGTCGGTCTGTCTACACGCACCAATGAAGAAGGAGCCATCCAGTTCCGCGAGATTCTCTCCAAATACGGATATGAGGTCACCATTGTACCGTTGAAAGAGTTTTTCCACCTGAAAACAGGAATCGCTTACCTTGGCAATGACTTGCTGGTTCTGGCTGGGGAGTTCATTGATTCTGAAGTATTTAGCAAGTACAAGCATCTGGTCGTGGAAAAAGAAGTCGAGTACTCTGCGAACTGCATCCATATCAACGACTATGTCATTATTCCAAAAGGCTTTGAGAGCACGAAAAAGCAAATCACTGACGCTGGCTACCATGTGATTGAGCTGGATATGTCTGAATTCCAGAAACAAGACGGAGGATTGAGCTGCCTGTCCCTGCGTTTCTAGCGCAGGCAGTTCTCTCTTCGTTTATAGACTCCTGATAGACCTCTTAAAAAGCAGGTGAAAGAGAGGAATCATATGAACACTGGGAATGAAAGAGACACACAGCTACAACGTTCCATGAAAAGTCGCCACTTGTTTATGCTGTCGTTAGGTGGTGTCATCGGGACAGGGCTCTTCCTCAACGCTGGCTTCACGATTAATCAGGCTGGACCTGGCGGAGCGCTCGTTGCCTATATCGTCGGCGGGATTTTGCTGTATCTGGTCATGACGTGCTTGGGTGAGCTTTCTGTAAAAATGCCAGTAACAGGCTCTTTCCAAGCCTACGCCAGCAAGTATATTGGTCCGGCGAGCGGGTTTACACTGGGATGGATGTATTGGCTAGGGTCAGCTACAACGGCCGGGGTAGAATTCACTGCCGCGGGCATGGTCATGCAACGGTGGTTCCCGGATACACCGATCTGGATTTGGTGCGCGCTCTTTATCGTTCTGCTCTTTGCCTTCAATGCGCTGACGACAAAGGGGTTTGCGGAAACGGAGTACTGGTTTGCCGGAATTAAAGTATTGGCTGTACTTATGTTTATTATTGTCGGACTAGGTGCTATATTCGGTATTGTCAGTATGGAAGGAAGACCCGCTCCGTTTCTCTCCAACTTCTCGGCAGATGGGGGACTATTCCCGTTTGGCATCGCGATCGTCTTTGTGACGATGATGAACG
The DNA here is from genome assembly GCF_013284275.1 of Brevibacillus sp. HB2.2. Classification (NCBI taxonomy): domain Bacteria; kingdom Bacillati; phylum Bacillota; class Bacilli; order Caryophanales; family Paenibacillaceae; genus Brevibacillus; species Brevibacillus sp. HB2.2. Next base: position 163,277 of record NZ_JABSUV010000007.1, on the reverse strand, counting down.
TCGTATTCTCTTATCAAGGCTCTGAATTGATCGGAATTGCAGCCGGGGAAGCAGAAGACCCGCAAAAGACTATTCCGCGGGCGATCCGCAACATTGTGTTTCGCATTCTCGTGTTCTATGTGGCGTCGGTCACGATCTTGTCCGCCCTCTTTCCCTCAAGCGAGCTGGGGCTCTTGGAAAGTCCGTTTGTGACGGTATTTGATGCAGTGGGGATTCCTTTTGCAGCGGATATCATGAACTTCGTCATCTTGACGGCTCTGTTGTCTGTCGGCAACTCATGCTTGTACGCAGCCACGCGTTTGTTGTGGTCTCTTTCCCATAGCAATATGGCCCATCCTGCTTTTGGAAAGCTGACCAAGCGTAAAGTGCCTTTGAACGCACTTTTGGCGACGCTGGCGTTTTCACTTCTGTCCCTATTAACCAGCGTGGTTGCAGCGGATACGGTATACGTGCTGCTCATGTCTGTATCCGGTATTGCGGTCACCTTCACGTGGATGGGGATTGCTCTCTCTCAATTCAATTTCCGCCGTCAATACTTGCGTGAGGGTGGAAAAATAGAAGATTTGCAGTTCGTAGCACCGTTTTACCCGGTGATGCCGCTCCTGTGTCTGGCTCTTTGTACATTCATTCTTATCTTCCCGGCGTTTGACCCGACACAGCGAATTGGACTCTTCTATGGAATTGGTGCGTTGGTGCTGTTCTATACCTTCTATTATGTGCGCTATGGACGCAAAGGGGCGCATAAACCGAATTTCCCAACGCAAGGCTAAGTTGTCCCTGCACGATAGAAAAATGCCCCTGCCATGAATGATCTGGTCGGGGGCATTTTTGTGGCGTAAGGATGGTCTTCAGGAGATCCCGAACAACTCGGCTAAATACGAATTCACGAACAAGCCGTCAGGGTCGAGCTCAGAGCGAATGGCGAGGAAATCGGGCAATCGCGGATAGACCTGATGAAGCCTCTCGGTGGTCATACTGTGCATTTTCCCCCAGTGTGGACGTCCACCATATCGGGCAAAAATCTCCTCCATCTGGGCAAAGTACGCTTCGTACGGCATTCCCTTGTACATGTGGACGGCAATGAAGGCACTATCCCGTTCATAGGCGGGACTGAGCCAGATGTCGTCCTTTTTGACGTATCGGCATTCGAGCGGAAAATGAACGGCAAAGCGTTCCTGCTCAATCGTCTTACGCAGCTCCCGTATGGCTTCGCCCATATGCTCGGCAGGGAAGCAGTATTCCATTTCATAAAAACGAACAAGCCGAGGGGTGGCGAAAAGCTGATGGCTGTAGCCGCTCTCATGGACAGAGGGAACGCTTTGAGCGGACAGCCTGCTGACGCTTTTGCTAAGAGAAGGGCGCAGTCGGCAGCTCTCCGACAAGAGCCAAAACAGCCCGTTCTCCACCACCATTTTTTTCAAATAGCTCCATCGTTGATTGCCGCTGGGGGGATCGTTGGTCTCGTTCATGAATTTCACCTGAACGGTGTCCGAATACGGGAAGATAAAAAATTCAAAATGGCGATGCTCGGTTTTAAACGTCTCTAGAGAAGACAAGCACTCCTCTACCTGCATGCGACGGCTTTGGTAGAGCAGGCGATAGGCTGGGAGGACACGCAGCTTGACACGTACGATGATGCCCAAGAGACCAAGCGAGACTTGCATGGCTTTGAACAGGTCCGGCTGGGTCTGCTCGGATATCTCCAAAACCTCCCCGGATGCGGTCACGACTGTCAGTCCGACGACTTGCGTGGAGATGCTGCCAAAATGAATGCCAGTGCCATGTGTTCCGGTGCTGACAGCCCCTGCAATGGACTGGGCGTTAATGTCTCCGAGGTTTTCTTGAGAGTAGCCCGCTTGATGCAGGAGTTGTCCGAGTGTCTTGAGCTTGGTGCCTGCCCAGACTTCAACGGTATCAGAGGCAGGATCTACACTGACGATTCCTTGGAGATGATCCAAGGATAACAAGCAGTCTTCTGTCTGGACGAGACGAGTGAAGGAATGACCGGAGCCGACGACTCGAATCCGTGTACCTGCCTTCTTGCAAGCAAGGACAAGCTGCACGACCTCATCTACGGACTCTGGCATCGCGATTTGTTTCGGCTGGCTTTGTACATTTCCTGTCCAATTGGTCCAGTGATTCGCGTGCTTCTTTACAGTGAGCATAATCCATCCCCCCGATAGGTGGTCACTTCCTCGATGATTTTCCCGCCAGAGATGCAATACAGTCGGGTAAAACGTTCGCAGAGCTCTCCTGCTTTGGCATGGCGAAAAAAGATCGGGTCTCCGAGCTCCAACGTTTCCATGCCTTGATAGTGGATGGGTGTCTGTACTTCACCTGCTCCTTCGTTGGGGAACAGCTTTGCTCCCACTGGCAAGTAAGGTTTGGGGAGTCTGTCACGCCCAGCAGAACCAGATGCGATGTAGCCCCCGCCAGCACAAGTGTAGATGTGCGCTGCGGGCTTACGGATAATTTCCAAAGCAAATCCTGCGGCAGGATGAAACCGAAAGTCCTGAAAGTAGTCAAAAAGCCCAGGCGAAAAAAATCCGGAGCCTGCTGTAACCTCTGTAACGGCTTCTTCCTTCCCGGTCAAGTGCAAGCTGCCCGTTCCTCCACCGTTTACGAAGCGGAGAGGAATGTCTAGCTCGCGAATGGCATGCACCAGTGTGGCACGTCGAGCAGCCACTTCTTTCACGGAATATTGCTTGAGGAGACGGATGATGCTGTTTTTTAGGAATTGACGAGGGTATCGATCACCTACGCCAGCAATTTGAGCTTCGTACCCCATGACACCATCTAGGTAGAGATGATCGGAGGAAGCAACGCGCTTAACTAGGGAGAGGGACGCCTCGAGAGAGCGAAGTGGCGAGCGCCAGACGCCGAAATGCAGCCCCAACACATCAGACGACATGTCGATATCGAGACAGACAGGCAGTCTGGTTCCGGTTTCCCGGGCGATTAGTTCGAGCTGTTCGACATGAGGGAGAGAGTCGATCATTAAAGTAATGGAGCGTCCGTTCTTAATCTTGGAGGCGATTGACAAAAGCCAGCTTTTTTCCCAGAGCGGATAGCCAAGCAGCAGGTCATCGAAGCCTGCCTCGCACAGGTGAAGCACCTCAGGAGCGGAATAGCACATGAGACCACGAAAGCAATCGTTCACCTGCAATACACGTTTGAGAATGGCAACGCTTCGGATCGACTTGCTCGCGATTCGAACGGGTTTTCCATTGCTTTGCAAACTGATTTGCTCCGCATTTTCCTCCAGCAGATCTAGATCGACGAAAGCGAACGGCTTGGGAACACCAGCAAAGGCAGACTGATAATGGCGATAATCCCGCATATACAGGCCTCATCCTTTTTTGCACGCGATTTGAATGAAATAATAAATCGTAAATATTTCTTAAAATTCTATCCATTCTATTCGTTTATATTTGATTCCTTCCTGACAAATGAGGGGCATGAACAGAAATGACGAATGTTCGTTTTTAATGTTCGTGTTTTGTTGTATCTATGGATTGTAAAGGCATGTTTACGATAAAATTAACTTTAAAAGACGAATAAATGGGCTGTTTTCGGTTGACTTGATTCACCTTATAAGCTACTATACATATTGTTGTGCAGAACAACACAGGCTTGACGAATGAAATAGTAATTTGTATTCGTATATCCTCAGAAATATGGTTTGAGGGTCTCTACAGGGAACCGTAAATTCCCGGCTACGAATAGGGCAGTTTTGGTATACCCTATTCGTCGGCCGGGAATTTTTTCATTTTTTCGGGGAGGGAACGACATGAATAAGTATGATGTGATCGTTGTAGGAGCAGGGCCAGCAGGGATTTTTACGTGCTACGAGATCATGCGAAAAGCACCGAATGCCAAGGTGCTGTTGATTGATAAAGGGCATGACATCTATAGCAGACGCTGTCCGATCTTGGAAGAAAAGATCAAGCTCTGCCCGCCGCCAGCAGGAAAAAAAGATTTCGCAGGCTGTTTGCCGGCCTGTTCGATTACCAGTGGTTTTGGTGGAGCAGGCGCCTATAGCGATGGCAAATTTAACATCACCACCGAATTTGGCGGTTGGATGACAGACTATCTCAGCCCTTCCACTGTACTTGGGCTGATCAAATACGTAGATGAAATCAATCTGGAGCATGGGGCTACCCAATCGATTACGGACCCGACCACAGAGACGATCAAGAGCATCGAGCAGCGCGGCTATGCAGCAGGCCTCAAGCTGTTGCGAGCACAGGTGCGTCACTTGGGAACGGAGCAAAACCTGGAGATTCTCCAGTCGATCTTCGAGCATTTGAAGAAGCATATCGACATGATGTTCAAGACAGAGGTCGCGGACATCATCACGGTGAAAGAAGCAGACGGACATCAGGTAAAGGGTGTAATTTTGAAAAACGGACAAGAGTATGAAGCTGATTACGTGGTAATCGGACCAGGACGCGATGGCTCCGCATGGTTGACGGATATCTTGAAAAAGCGCCGCCTGAAAATGTACAACAATCAAGTCGACGTAGGCGTACGTGTGGAGACATCCGATGTCGTCATGCGCGAAATTAATGAGCACTTGTACGAAGGAAAATTCATTTTCAATACATCTGTCGGAACGCGTGTACGGACGTTCTGCAGCAATCCATCCGGTCACGTGGTCGTGGAAAACCACAGTGGCGTTATGGCGGCAAACGGGCACTCTTACAAAGACCCAGCGCTGGGCTCGATGAATACGAACTTTGCGCTCTTGGTATCTCATACGTTTACAGAGCCGTTTGACAAGCCGAATGAGTACGCGAGAGAAATTTGCAAGCGGGCAAATGATCTGTCAAACGGTGGAGTCATCGTGCAAAAGTACGGCGATATTTTGCGCGGTCGACGTTCCACAGAGTCGCGTATTAAGGAAGGCTTCCTGGAGCCTACTCTGAAGGAAGCAGTACCGGGTGACTTGGGACTCGTGTTGCCTTACAACACGATGAAAAGCTTGATCGAGATGGTGGAAGCACTGGACAAGGTAACACCGGGAATCGCTTCTGAGCACACGCTGTTCTATGGAGTGGAAGCGAAATTTTACTCGGCTCGTCCGAAACTGACTGAGGAATTCGAAACAGAAATCAAGGGATTGTTCTGTGGCGGGGATGGTGCCGGAATTACGCGTGGTCTGGCACAGGCTGGAGCTGCTGGGGTTTGGATGGCTCGCAATATTACGAAACGCATGCAATAACGAATACGATTATAACCAATAGGCTTCTTGCTGGGCACGCTTGTGCTTGGTGGGAGCCTTTTTTCATGACATCAGGAAAGTGGTGGTCCCGATGTCACGAGGAATTAGGCAGAAGCGTATTGTATAGAAGGGCCAATAATCAAACCACGACCTTTATTGGCATGGAGGTATCTATGTTTTTTTGTGATGATGACGATACCGCTGTAATAGCACTTTGGATTATTTCGCTTGGCTTTGTCATCCTCGCCATTGATAAAACAACCAAATTAAGTCAAAAGCCTGCCTGTAACAACGACAAGTTGATACAACCCTTCATCCAGTTAAACAAGCAAATCAATGGGAAAAACAAAAATGGCAATGACAATGATGACGATATGCAGTTCAAACGAATTGAACAGCAAATTGCTCAATTGCGAGATAGTGTTCAAGATATAAAAAAGAATTTACAGGAGAATCAACCCAAAAACGGAGGGAAAAAGGATGATCGAAAAAAATCTGGCGAATGAGTTGGTAGCGGTAGGGGGGTGGATCGCAGTGATTGGCACTTTCTTAGCTGCCATAGGTTCGACTGGACAGGTGGAACCGGAGCAGCCTGCTTCTACAGACAACCAAGCAAATGACAAAGAATCAAATGATTTGAAAAAACAAGTACTGCAACAGAAAAAACAATTGCAAAAGCAACAGATACAGCTTGAACTGATTCAATTGGAACAAGAGCTTAACACCCTCATCCATAGCACACGGAAAAATGGCTAACAAAAAATGACTTCACCAAACTGCTTTTGGGCGAAGTCATTTTTTATTTGTTACAACGGCTGTAAATTATCGTTCATTTTCTTCAAAACGCGGTTAAAGATAGCGAGCTCTGCTTCGTCAACGCCGCGGAGTGCCAGCTCTTCTTGCACTTTTGCAGCCTCCAGCCATTCCGGGAACCGTTCGATTGCTTGCGGAGACAAGGACACATAGCGCTCACGCTTGTCATCACCCTCTGAGCGAATGATCCAGCCCATCTCTTCCAAACGGGTGAGTGTCCGGGTAATCGTCGGGGCTTCAACATTCAGGTAGTTGCTCAATTGAACCTGAGTAAGCGATTCACGATAATGCAAGCAAAGAATAATACCCCATTGCGAGCTGTATAATCCCATGGGAGCCATAGTCCCATTTAGTGATTTGCTGAATATTCTTGCTGTTTGGCTAATTCGATGACCATAATATTGCATGAGTATATACCTCCAGGAAAGCTGGTCCGATATATCGTACACTTATTGCTTAAGTAAATATGTACAATAACATACTAGCAGTTCCGGACATATAAGTAAACGTTTATTCGATGGCGAAATTATGGATTTTCTGCAAACAAAATGCCCCTAGCAAGGGGCACGAAAGATAATTGTTTTCTAAAAAAAGTTCACTTATTGAAAAAATAACCATTGTTAAATATACTAAAAATGTAAATAAATAGATGATGAGGAGAGTTCGAAATGAAACATTCCTTTAAAAGAATTTTGTCTTCTTGTATGGTATTGGCTGCGTTGGCAATGGGGACACAATCGGCTTTTGCTAGTGACGGATATGGAGATACGCAGGATAAGGCAGTTCCTATCAAAATTTACAAACCAATGTCGCATACTATTTCTGATAGTAATGATGTAGATTGGTACGAATATGATAATCGATCTGGGCAGGGGATCAGTGTACTATTGGAATCTCCACAAAACCAAAACTATGATTTTGATTTGATCTATATTTCTAGAAACGGAAAAGTACATGAGACATATAATCCCAATGATTTTGGACCAGGTGGATCCGATGTTCTGGGTCTCCAGATAGGTCTTGGTGATCAGGTATATATCAAGGTTTATGGACACAGCGCATCTGATTTTGATAAAAATAATCCGTACAAGCTTACAATTAATTAGTAGAAAAAGTAGAAAAAGCACCCATGTGGTGCTTTCTCTTTTGCCACAAATATACCCAGGCGACTGTCAGGAGAAAAGATACTGCGCCTGGGTGGTAAAAACGGCGGTACAGTGCATTTAATCTGCGGACAAGATGCTCAGTGGACCTTTTTCATTGATGATTGGCTCTAGTTCATAGACCGAAATGGGGAACATGGGGAAACCGACGTAGTAGGGCGTAATTTCGTACAACTGGAAGTAGATGACCAGTGCTTTGTCGGCGACGTAATAATCTTGATCGGGCTTAATCGAAGTAAAGCCATTAAGTGTGGGGATGTTTCTTTCTTTGATTTGACGCTTGATGTTTTCGGAAATCACCTTGACGTAATCGCTTCCTGGCTTGAATAATTCCCGCAGCGTATAGAGCTTGCCTGTTTGGATATCAGCGGTGATCGAACCGAGGAAGGTCATGCCGTGAGCCATTTGCGGTGTATAGGCGTAGTTGCTCAACACAACACTGAAAATACCGCGTTCGTTTGTCTTGATTTCGTAGCTTCCTTGCATTTCTGTATTTCCCGGTACCTGGACCCGTTGTTGCTCGTGAATTAAGCCTTGAACCGTTTGATAAATCGCCCGGTTGATATCTTTTTCCGCTTGCTGGTTGGCTAATCCCGCCAATTGCGGATAGTAAATCGTGGTGTTCGGACGGCTAATCGTCCGTGTCAGCACGGTAGCTGGCAATTGATTAAGTTCCACCTTTTTCTGTTTACCTCCTGTACGCGAGAGTTGTGTAATAGCCTATTCGAAATTGTTTTTGGCTGTTCTTACTTTTTTCACAAATTTGGCAAAGGTTTGGCTATATAATGGGGAAAGAATCCGATACATAAGTAATAAGGAAAAGGGGGGCAATTATGATTCAATTGATTCGCAATACCTTGACTGACAAAGAAGGCTTTATGATTTTTATCCTATGGAATCATTTGTGGATGGCGGGACTCATTGCCTACCAAGTGGATGTGAACTTCTGGAAAGTGACGTCCTTGGGATTGCTGGTCACTTTAATTGTTTCGCCGTATTATTTCATTCGCAAAGATAGTCTTGTGATTCGTTATCTGGTAGCAATTGGACTCATGTTCTATGCGATTTCATTCGATCACTTTACCGATTACCAGGAGATCACCTTCCTCGCTTTTATCGTCATGGGCTTTTTGGCAGCCTATTTGGATTGGAAGCTGGTCGTAACAGCGGGAATTACCCAAATCATTGTTACGGTTATCGGGTTCTACACAGGAACCTACCAGATCTTCGATGGTGATTTTTCGGAGATCAATTTGCTTATGCGTATTGTCACGATTCTCATGATGATGGGAGCCGTAACGTATCTGTGTCTCGCCGGACAAGCCTCCCTGCAAAAAGCGCACGACGCAAGGCAGGAAGCGGAAGAGAAGGAGCGTCGTCTGGGAGAAATGCTTTTGAACATCCAGGAAATGACGGAGCAGCTAGATCGTACAAGCGATCATGTGCATGAGCATGCGGAAGGTACGAAGCGCAATACAGATGAAATGATGGTAGCCTTCAAGGAAGTCGCCGTCGGCATGGAATCGCAGGCGAATTCTACGGTGAAGATCGAGGAAGAGGTTCAATCCATCGATCAGGAAATCGAGGCAGTCACATCGCAGACCAACGCAATGAAAACAGAATCGCAACAAAACAACCGTCGTCTGACAGAAAGCGTTCAGATGATGAACGAGCTGTCCTCGCAGATGGAGCAAATTGTGCAAGCAGTTAATGTAGCAGCCTCTACGATTCACCAGCTCAATCGACAGGCGAATCGCGTAGAGGAAATTGTCGGCGCTATTAATCAGATCGCGACACAAACGAATCTGTTGGCACTGAATGCGGCGATTGAATCGGCGCGTGCAGGTGAGCATGGACGAGGATTTGCTGTGGTAGCGGATGAGGTACGCAAGCTGGCAGAACAAAGCGCGACAGCCACACAGGAAATTACCGACATTCTCAAGTCACTCCACCAGGAAAGTGAGAATGCGGTGCAGCATATGAGCAGTGGGGAAGTGTCTGTTGCAAAAGGCCAAGAGCTGGCCGTAAAAACAGTGGCCTCCATTGAAGCAGTGCGTGCCGGAATGATGGCCTTCCTAGAAGCAGCTGATCAAGTAAGCTCCAGCATGGACCGGGTAAAAGTGCGTTCCGGCGAGGTTGCCATCGAGATGTCGACCATTACAGCGGTAACCGAGGAATCGGTAGCCAACTTAGAAGAGTTGTTTGCGACAGCAGAAAACCAGCATCAAAAAGTGCGTGAGATTACGGAAGAGCTGGGCGAGCTGAATACGTTGTCGCATCGCCTCCAGCAAACCTTTCACGTAAATTAGAGGTTGCGCTTCTCGCCAATTTCTCGGTGCTGAAAAGACGACTTTTGAAACTTTTATTTACTTGTAGAAGTGTTTGGAATTGAGAAAAAAGAATTGCATTTTCGAACCGTTCTGCTAGAATGAATTCCATTGTAACTAAATATATTCACCTACCTTATCAAGAGCGGCGGAGGGACTGGCCCGATGATGCCCGGCAACCACTGATCATGTCTATGCATGAACAGAAAGGTGCCAATTCCTGCAAAACCTGTACCATGGTTTTGACAGATGAGGAAGAGAACGGCTTCGTACGCAAACTCTTCCTCCGGGGAGAGTTTTTTTGTTGTATTTGTAAAAGAAGAGGGGGAATAAACGAACGATAAATTAATTTTATAAGAGAATATTCGTAAATAGTATTGAAAAAATAGGTAAAAAGCCGTACATTACCTAATAGGATAAAGAAAAACGTAAAGTTCGGATAGGGAGAGATACATCATGAAGAAGTTATTGCTGGCATTAACGACATTCGCAGTATTGGCAACAGGGTGCTCGACTGGCACAAGCGCACCGGCAGATCAGCCAGGAGGACAAGCAGCAGGACAAGAGGGGGCGGCCAAAAAGCGAATTGCTTTGATTTTGCCTGAGAAAATCGGTGTGAATCCATTCTTCCAACAAATGGACGAGGGTGCAAAGAAAGCCGCACAAGAGCTGGGCGCAGAAGTAAAAACGATCGAATCTACAGACCATGGAGCGATTGAAGAAAATCTGCGTGTGGCTGTTGCAGAAAATTATGATTTGATCATCACTTCTTCCTTTACATCAGAGGATGCATTGAAAAAAGTGGCTACCGAAAATCCTGACCGTAATTTTGCGATTATTGATACCGTAGTGGATTTGCCAAACGTTCGCAGTGTTACCTTCCGCGAGCAGGAAGCGGCTTACCTGGTGGGAGCAGCAGCAGGCTTGGCAACGAAAACGAACAAAGTGGGGATGGTTGTCGCACTTGATATTCCGCAGTTGAAAAAATGGACGGTTGGCTTCGGAGAGGGCTTGAAAGCGACAAACCCAAAAGCAGAGCTGATGGTCAACTATGTAGGAAGCTTCACTGACCCGGCAAAAGCGAAGGAATTGGCTTTGCTCCAAGCTTCCAAAGGCGCTGATTTCATTAACGGTGCAGCAGCAGTAGGCGACCTTGGCGTTTTCGAAGCAGCGAAGGAAAAAGGCTTCTTCACAGCAGGTCAGGACGTTGACCGTACGACGATTGATCCAGAGCATATTGTTCTGTCCCAATTGAAAGGGACTGACGCGGCAGCTTATGAAACCGTGAAGACCTTTGTAGAAGGAACGTTCAAACCAGGTGTTGTGGCATACGGCTTGAAGGAAAAAGGTGTTGGTGTAACCTATGTCACACACGAAAGCAAGACGCCGCTGAACGCTTTTATTGGACAAGAAGTGGTGGATAAAGTGAAAGCGATCAGCGATGAGATTGTAGCGGGTAGCCGCAAAGTACCAGACCAGTTTTAAAAAGGTTGTCGGTACTGAACGTTTATTTATAGCTTGTGCACAGTGATGGATGTGACCGACTACGGCTGTGTAGTCGGTCTTCCATTTTCATAAAAGGACTTACAGAAATGAGGGAGTGGGAATGACCGATCGCTTGGAAATGAGGGCCATGACCAAGAAGTACGGAGATTTTACCGCCAACGACAAGGTGTCGTTCTCACTGGCAGCAGGAGAGGTCCATGCGATTGTCGGGGAAAATGGAGCGGGCAAAACGACACTGATGCGGATGCTGTACGGGATGGAGCAGCCGACGTCGGGAGAGATCGTGTTAAACGGCAAGCCAGTTGTTTTTCGCGGACCAGAGGACGCGATTCGAAATGGAATCGGGATGGTTCACCAGCACTTTATGCTCTTCGGAGAATTCAGTGTGACTGAAAATATCGTGATCGGATATGAGCCGAAGCAAGCAGGCTTTTTCAACAGAAAGGACGCAGAGGACAAGGTGTGGGCGCTGAGTGAGCAGTATCGCATTCCGATTCATCCGCAGGCTATGGTAGCGAATTGCTCGATCGGGGAACAGCAACGGGTCGAAATTCTGAAGGTCCTGTATCAGGGAGCGGATATTATCGTGCTGGATGAGCCGACTGCTGTCCTTACCCCGCTGGAGGTACGCGACCTGCTGCAAACGATTCGAAACTTGGCAAAGAGCGGCAAGAGCGTCATTTTGATTACACACAAGTTGCAGGAAGTCATGGAGGTAGCCGATCGTATTACGGTACTGCGCGGGGGCAAAGTGACGGGAACGGTTTCGCGGAATGAGACAAATGCGGATGATTTGGCAAGATTGATGGTCGGACGAGAATTGCAGGAGCTAGCTGAACGAGTTCCTCTGGATAAAGGCCCCTTGTTGCAGGTGGAGAATCTTGCCGTTCGAGAAAAGCAGACCCTTCTCGATCAAGTCAGCTTTACCGTACACCACGGGGAAATCGTAGGAATCGCAGGTGTTTCCGGGAATGGACAATCCGAGCTGCTACAAGCGATCAGCGGTTTGCGAGCGGCACAGGAGGGGACGGTGCGGTTAGGTGGCAAGGATGTGACGAACAAATCAGTAGCCACCATTCGAGATGCCGGCTTGGCGCATATTCCGGAGGATCGCTACCTGTGGGGAACGGCCAAACTCTCAAGCGTCGATGAAAATGCGCTGATGGGCTATCAACGAAAGCCTGCTTACAACCGCCGTGGCGTCGTTTTGCGGGAGAAATTCCGCCAAGTCATAAAAGGCTGGGTTGATCAGTTTGCCATCAAAACAGGCTCCCGACAATTGCAGGAGCTGGCAGGGAATCTGTCAGGTGGAAATTTGCAAAAGCTGATCGTAGCAAGGGAGCTGGGACATGAAACCCCGTTTTTGATTGCAGCTGAGCCTACGCGAGGGGTGGATATCGGTGCCATGGAGTACATCCATCAGGCACTGATCGAAAAGCGCAATCAGGGAGACGGGATCCTGCTCGTCTCCTCCGAGTTGTCCGAAATTCTCGCCTTGTCTGACAGAATTTTGGTCATGTATAAAGGGCGAATCGCTGGAGAGCTGTCACGCCTGGAGGCAACCGAAGAAAAAATCAGCGTGATCATGGCGGGAGGAAGCATTCATGGCAGCAATCAAAGAGCTATCTAAGTCATTGGTTCAGCCGTTCTTGGCTGTCGTCATCGGTTTGTTGACCGGGGCACTGGTTATTGCTGCCGTTGGCGAATCGATCTTGGGAACCTACCAGGAAATGTGGAAAGGGGCCTTTGGCAGTTTTTATTTCTTAACGTCTACCTTAGCGAGAGCCACACCTATCATGCTGATTGCCTTGGGTCTTTCCCTCGCATTTCGGGCAGGGGTATTCAACCTGGGAGCGGAAGGGCAAATGGTGCTTGGTGCCGTCAGTGCTGCGTTAGTCGCGATCTATTTGCCAGCGCCGGGAATGATCAAAATTGTGGCGGGTATTTTCGCGGGAATGGCGGTCGGCGGGTTCTGGGCGTTGTTGCCGGGTTTTATGGAAGCACGCTTTCGCATTCCATTGCTCATCTCTACGTTGCTCTTCAACTATATTGCGGTATTGTTTGCGAGCTATCTCGTGACAGAGCCATTCCGGGATCGCTCAGGCTCTGCGGCACTGGCACAGACCGTCATGCTGGAGAAAAGCGCTTGGCTTCCGAAGCTGTTTGCGGGAATGAGCGTGCATGCAGGGTTTTTGTTTGCGATTGTTGCAGCGCTCTTGTTGTTCTGGGTCCTTCGTTTTACGCCTTTTGGCTATGAAGTGAAGATGCTGGGTCAAAACTCGCTGTTTGCTCAATACGGAGGAATTAATCGGATTCGGGTGATGCTGACCGGGATGTTTGCCAGTGGTGGCTTGGCTGGCTTGGCGGGAACCGTCGAGGTAATGGGGGCGCACTATCGCTTTGTGGACGGGGCGCTGACTGTACCGGGCTTCGCCTGGACGGGGCTGATGGCAGCCTTGCTTGCGAACTCGCACCCGCTTGGCATCATTGTGACTTCGATCCTGCTTGCTGCTTTTCAAACAGGAGCCATGGGTGTAGAGCGCAATACGGATGTACCGCTGGAGCTGGCAAGTGTTATACAAGCCGTATTGATATTGTTCATCTCCGCCAAGTTTAGTTACGACTGGTGGAAAAAGCGTAAGGCAAAAGGAGGGGAATCGCATGGAGCTCTTTGATTGGTCCCTCCTCAGTTCTACCATTCGGATGGTCACGCCGATCTTGTTGGCAGCTTTGGGTGGAGCGCTCTGCGCACGTGTTGGAATTTTTAATGTGGGCCTGGAGGGATTGGTACTGGTCGGTGCCTTTTCCGCGATTGTCGGCAATCATTTTACCGGGAATCTCTTTCTGGCCGTTTTGATTGCAGCGCTGGTCAGCATCGTCTTTTCGCTCTTATTCGCGTACATGACGATCAAGCTTAGGGCGAATGAAATCGTCGTCGGCGTGGCAATTAACTTTCTCGCGCTGGGGTTGACGACATTTGCACTGCGGGCGATCTTCGGTGTCAAAGGGGCGTTTTACGATAAGGATATGGCTGGCTTGCCAACCGTTGAGATTCCTTTCATTCACGATATTCCAGTCATCGGAGGCATTGTCTCCGGCCATTCGCCACTCGTGTATTTTGCGTTTTTGGCTGCCATTCTGCTGTATGTGTTCTTTTATCGGACGGTTACGGGCTTCCGCGTCCTCGCAGTTGGTTTGAACCCCGTTGCGGCACGTAGTCTCGGTCTGAAAGTGACGGGGCTTCAGGTGCTGGCGATTGTGATGAGTGGCGCTTTGTGCGGGATTGCAGGGGCGCAGCTTTCACTGGGGCAAGTCACGATGTTTACAGAAGGGATGACGGCTGGTCGGGGCTTTATCGCATTGGTAGCAATGATGATGGGGCAGTCGCATCCACTTGGTATTTTGGCTTCGAGCCTTTTGTTCGGGTTGATGGATGCCCTTAGTATTCGATTGCAGGGCTTTTCGCTTCCGACGCAATTTACGGCTATGCTGCCATACGTGCTGACGATTGCAGCGATGTTCTTTTTGAAGAACAAGAGTCAGATCGGCAGCGACAATCAGCAGAGCACCCGTTAAACATAGACCATATAGACAGCGGAGACAGGGGGAAATGCGATATGAACAAGGCAGATCGGATCAAAAAAATGAAAGTACCCGCCCCAGTGGAACCGGGACTCGCCAGACGACTTCCGCCGGGACAAATCCTGACAGAGCGTTTTCCCATTTTGCATGAGGGAGACGTGCCGGTGTATGACATGAACGAATGGACGCTGCGTGTTTTCGGGGAGGTAGACCGGGAAGTGACGCTCTCCTACGACGAGATCATGGCGATGCCGCAGGTGACAGTGACAAGCGACATTCACTGCGTGACGCGCTGGTCCCGTTTTGACAATGCGTTTACAGGCGTGCGTTTTCGTGATTTTCTACAGGCGATTGGTGTGACTCCGCAGGCGAACTTCGTCATGCTGCACGGTGATCACGACTATACCGCCAATGTGCCGCTCGTTGATCTGGAGCGTGATGATGTGCTGCTGGCTCACTCCTTTGGCGGAGAACAACTGACGGACAAGCACGGCTGGCCGCTTCGCCTGGTTGTTCCACATCTGTATTTCTGGAAAAGCGTGAAGTGGATTAGAGGAATTGAATTTATGACGGAAAACAAGCCCGGCTTCTGGGAGCAAAATGGTTTTCACTTGATCGCAGACCCGTTCCGCGAAGAGCGGTTCTCCGGTGAAGCGTTGCCGATCCCAGAGGATGAGTGGGAGAAAAAGGAGTTCGATTGAGATGTTGACGAATCTAAAGGTAGATCCAGAACAACTGCCCAAGCGCGTCATCGTGTGCGGTGATCCAAAACGTGCAGCCTTGATTGCATCGAAACTCGACAACCAGCGTCAAATCGGGGAAAACCGCGAGTATCACAGCTATGCGGGTACGTGGAAAGGCGTAGAGGTAGCAGTAGTGAGCCATGGGGTAGGCGCACCGGGAGCAGCCGTATGCTTCGAGGAGCTGGCGAAGGGCGGCGTTCAAGTCATCATTCGTGTAGGAACTGCCGGGTCATACCAAAAGGAAATCGAGACAGGTAGCCTCGTCATCAGCTCCGCGGCAGTTCGCCAAGACGGCTTGACCAGTCAGTTGGTTCCGGCGGGCTTCCCGGCTGTTGCAAATCGCCATGTCGTGGACGCGCTCGTACAAGCAGCGGGAGCAAATGCATCAGACTTGAAGGTATTCGAAGGAATCACACTGACACTCGATGTCTTTTACAGTGGGGTGTTGGAATTTCCGCACAAGCTATACCAAAAAGCTGGCGTTTTGGCCGTCGAAATGGAAAATACCGCCCTGTTCGTGATTGCGGCGCTTCGCGGAATGAAGGCAGGCTCGATTTTGGCGATCGACGGGTATGCCGATGCAGACTTGCTCGAATCGTATAACCCGCACACCGATGTGATGGCAAAAGCCATTGAAGCAGAAGCGTTGATCGCACTGGATGCGGTTATTGCGGTTTCGTAAATTCATGTAAAGGAACACCCGGAACTAATTGTAGTTCTGGGTGTTTTATTTTTATCATTTCTACCATACCTCAGGCTTCACCACCATGAACCATAACATGGCCAGCAAAAGAAACAAATAGATCCAGATCGAACGAGTAAGCGACTGCACCAATTTATCCTTGTCCTGGTCAGTTTCATTAAACTTCCGTATCTTCGGCGAAAATGCGCGTGCCAGGAAATACAAGGAGCTTACCAGGATCAATACGGTCATCACGATCCAGGACGTCTTCCATGACCAATTCCCACCCATGACTAGCAATACCCCGGATACGACCAAAACATGACCGGCATGCTTCGCCAAGCGTGTGGTAGACCTGAAAGTATCCAGATAGGCTTGTTGTTTGGTGAGGTCAGCCTCTCGCAATCTTTTCATCATGGGTAGCAGAACGAAAAACGGCCCAATGGACATGATGGCACTGAGAATATGTAGATAAAGAATGGCCTTATATATTAAAATGCCCACCGTTATTTTTTCTTGCCCGGGCTAAATTCATGGACCCACACTCGCATTTGCGGCAGCCAAGGCATCCCAGGATGAGAGGATAGAATGGATTGCTTATATTCCTCTACATTCGAATATCCCTCTTGCTTGGCATTTTCATCGGTTAATTCCCCGAGCGACTGTGAATAAACCTTGTCGATTACAAATTCGTGGCCTTCGAGGGTCATGATTTCACCAACATCTGCGTAGCGTCCATTGCGCCGGGTCGCGGTTTTTTGTCCCGATAATACTTTCTCGATATCCGGCTTCACGGTAATTAAACGATCGATTGTACAGGTTTTTGGCGGCAAAGCCTCAGAACCCATTTGATTTTGCATTACATGTCATCCTCCTTTTTTCTTCAAAACCACTCTATCATAAGTCGAGCCATGAATGCACAAGCACACGACTGTATAGTTGGACGGGTGCTACTCTCTAGGCTTTCCTAGGTAGGTAAGCAATAATGAGCACTTTACATTTCAACAATGTAGTGCTAATATCATTTCGACACTTATAGAAATGTAGAGTAACTCTTTGGAAGGAGATCATCATGGCTGAAAACGAAGAAGAAATGGGGCAGGCGGTTAAAGTATACAAAGCTTTAGGTGAACCCACGCGTTTAAAAATCGCTTTGATGCTAGCAAAGGAGAGTAATCAATGCTTTACTGCTATTGGTGAAAGACTCGAAACAGTGGCTGGCTCAACGTTGTCGCATCATCTGAAGCAATTAACCGACTCTGGCTTAATCAATTCGCGTAAGAATGGATCGTTTATTCACTATAGTGTTAATCAAGAAGTTGCAGAGAAATTTGCGCCTTATTTGCTGGCGTAAATTTTTTTAAAACACATTTCTATATTTCTAGAAGTGATGAATTACTTGGGGGAGGAAACTATGTTGGAAGAAAAGTCAAAGAGCATGGAGTTGGGAATTACCACTTTTCTCCACACAAGGCCTGATCATGGAGGAGTGTCGCCGGCAGAGAGGCTGCGTCAAGCGATCGAGGAGATTCAATTGGCTGATCAAGTTGGGCTTGACGTGTATGCTATTGGTGAGCATCATCGGAGCGACTATACAAGCTCGTCTCCTGCTATCATTCTTGCAGCTGCAGCATGCACAACCAAGCGAATTCGGCTATCTAGCGCCGTAACGGTGCTCTCTTCGGATGATCCGGTCCGTGTATATCAGGACTTCGCAACGCTGGACTGCCTATCAAAAGGGCGGGCCGAGATCATGGCCGGACGAGGTTCTTTCGTTGAGTCGTTTCCGCTGTTCGGATATAACCTAAACGATTACGAGGAGTTGTTCGAAGAGAAGCTTGAGCTTTTATTAAAAATACGGACTACGGAGAAGGTGACCTGGGGTGGAGGGCATCGCCCGGCAATTAACAATATGGGCGTATACCCCCGTGCACAGCAGGTCCAGCTGCCCGTATGGATTGGCACAGGCGGCAGCCCGGAATCAGCAGTTCGAGCCGGCACGCTGGGACTTCCTGTTATCTTCTCGATTATCGGTGGGATGCCGGAACGGTTTGCCTCTTTGGTGAAACTATATAAGGAAGCCGCCGAGAAGGCAGGGCACGATTCCGGCAATTTGCAGATTGCAACGCATTCCCATGGTTTCATTGCGGATTCGTTTGAAGCTGCGGCGGAACGATACTTTCCCGTTATGGCCGAGCAGATGAACCAGATTGGACGGGAACGAGGGTGGCCACATTACACTCGTAACTCGTTCGAAGAAGCTTGCGACCTTCGTGGTGCCTTATATGTTGGAGATCCAGAATATGTGGCGGAGAAGATTCTGCTTGCACAGCAGAATTTAAGCTTGACCCGTTTCCTTATGTACGTCGATTTCAGCTCACTGCCGCATCGCGAATTGCTACGGACGATCGAGCTTCTCGGTACTAAGGTTGCACCTATTGTTCGTAAGGAGCTTGCCAAACAATAAGAGGGTTTTTATCTGGGGATTTTCGCACGTTTCTAGAATTGCGAAAATAGGATGAGAGGGATCGACATGCTAAACTCATGGAAAATTTACATACTGGCCATCGTCAGTTTTTTGGTAGGGACATCTGAATTTGTTATCGCTGGAATATTAGATAGGGTCGCAAGTGATGTCGGCGTGACGCTAGCAGCAGCCGGGCAGCTCATCACTGTCTACTCGCTTGCATACGCGATCGGTACTCCAATTTTGATTGCAATCACCGCAAAAATGGACCGAAGAAAGCTCATGTTGGCTGCTTTGGTGCTATTTCTTTTAGGAAATCTAGTCACGATTACAACGACTGGCTTCGCCATGTTGTTCGGAGCTAGAATTATTTTGGCGATTGGAACCGGTGTATTTATGGTGGTCGCCCTAACCGTTGCCTCTAAGATTGCTCAGCCGGGCAAGCAAGGCGGTGCGATTGCAACGGTTCTCTTAGGCTTTAATCTCGCGCTTATTCTAGGTGTTCCTCTGGGGAGAGTTATTGCTGGTTCCTATGATTGGAAGATCATCTTTACGGGTATCGGAGTGCTCAGCCTGATCGCTATGTTTGTCCTTCTGCTGACCATTCCCAAGTCTAAGGGTGAGATTCCAGTTCCCATACGGGAGCAGCTTTCCCTGCTTAAAACGCCTCGAATCTCTATTGCCTTGTCCATTAGCTTTTTCTGGATTCTAGGTTATACGATCATTTATACTTATATTTCTCCGTTCCTCCTAACCATTACTGGGATGAGCGACCGGATGGTCAGTATCGGGCTATTTGTATTCGGCATAGCCAGTCTTCTTGGTTCTCAGGTTGGCGGCTATGGCGCAGATAAATGGGGGATTCCCCGTACTATGATTGGTGGCTTGCTTCTCCACTCTGGGATCTTGCTACTAGTAACAGTGTTCTCCCATTCTTCCGTATTCGTGCTGCCTTTACTGATGTTGTGGTCTTTTTTTGCTTGGTCGACTGGTCCGGTCCAACAAGTATATCTGATTGGCATGGCACCCAAAGCCTCCGGAATCATTCTGAGCTTGAACACTTCCATCGTACAATTGGGCATGGCCGTTGGAGCTGTAATTGGGGGCATGGTTGTAGAAAACATATCGCTTCAAGCCGTCGGTTGGATTGGCGCAATCGGTGTAGCGATTGCGCTCCTGCCAGCAGTGGTATCTTTATCCATGCGGAGCCAATCTGATATTAGAGGACAAGAACTGTCTGAGACTATAGACTAAAACTAATTTTCAATGACATGGTGATTTAGAAGACCGGGACTTCTTGTACTGTAAGGGGTTCCGGTCTATAAATTTATTATCTCTGAACAATAAAAGAGAATTATCAATTGCAGAATACCAGGTTTAAAGGCAGCTTCCTCTCCTCCACTAAAGTCCGATCAACAATTGTAAACCACATCTTTTCTGATAATTAACATTCCCTTTAAGCTTCCTTAACGCTCGTACAGTACCATTCAAAGTAACAAGTGAACACATCCCTTCGGTTGGAGCCATGGAGAAACCCCCGACAGCCTTTCCAAGCACTTTCATCGAGAGTTCTTTGGCATTGTCATGTCGCAGGGTTTTTTGTCTTGGGCATAAGGAGGCGTAACGAGTGAACCGGGAACAGTTTCGTGCAAGACTGGCACAGTACAAGCTAATCGCTTCTGTAAAAGAAGCGAAGCACCTGGAAAAAGCGGCAGAGGCAAATTTGAGTGCTGCGGTACTCTCGATTGGCAACATTGGTGTGATTAAAGGCTACGTGGATTATTTTAAGGCGAAAAATATCCCTGTATTTCTTCATTTGGAGCGGATTGGCGGAATCAGTCATGACCGGGAAGGCATTGCATTTCTGGGGCATTACGTCAAGCCAGACGGGATCGTCACTACGCGCAACACACTGGTCAAGCTGGCGAAAAAGCAAGGCCTGCTGACGATTCAGCGCTTGTTTTTGGTCGATAGCGACTCGATTAAATCAGGCCTAACCTCCCTGCAAGATACACAGCCTGACGCTGTTGAGCTGATGCCCGGTTTGCTGCCGGAGTTTATCGAAGAATTTCGAAGTGTGATCGATACCCCGATCATTTCTGGCGGGCTCATTCGCAAGCGGGAACAGATGGAGGAAGTATTAAAGCATGGAGCGACAGCTGTTTCAGTCGGAAGTCCCCTGCTGTGGAAGGAGTGTAAGAACCTTGATTCAAGCGTTGTTATTTGATTTGGACGGGACCTTGCTGGACAGTCGGGATGCGGTCGTGGATGCCGTTGCTTTTACTGCTGAGCAGTACGCACCGGGACATTTTAGCAGGGATGAGCTTCTCGCTCGTTTTGGAGAATCATTTGATGATTTTTTGGCGGCAGTTGCTACAGCAGCAGGCGTTCCTGACAAAAAGGAAGTGCTGAAGAGATACTTCGCCTATGTACGGGAGCATCATGAAGAACACGTCAAACTGTTTCCGTTTGTCCGCGAAGGGTTGGAAAAGCTAAAGGCGGCGGGCTTTACGATGGCGATCGTCACGAACAAGCAACGGGAGTTTACATTGGCTGGTCTGGAGATTGCGGGGATTGAGCATCTGTTTGAGGCAATCGTCACGGTCGATGATGTATCACGAGGCAAGCCGTCGGCTGAGCCTGTACAAAAAGCGCTGGGAGCGATAGGCAAACGTCCCGAGCAAGCCATGATGATCGGTGACAGTCGCTATGATGTACTGGCTGCGGTAGGAGCGGGTGTGCAATCTGTCGTGCTGGAGTGGTACGGACAAGAGAAATGGCCCTACGCCTCTCCGGATTACCGTTACGCCGATTTCGAGACATTTGTTACGGAGATGCTGGCCGCAAAGGCACAAGGAGGGAAATAAAAGCAGATGGCACGTGTGGTGTTGGAGAAGGTAACGAAAGCCTTTCAGAATCAAAGTGTGGTCAAAGGATTAGATTTGGTCATTCCAGACGGCTCCTTTACGGTTCTGGTGGGTCCGTCCGGCTGTGGGAAATCAACCACACTCAGGATGATTGCTGGCTTGGAAACAGTGACGGACGGCAAAATCATAATCGGTGATCAAACGGTGAACCAATTGCCACCTGGCAAGCGTGATATTGCAATGGTTTTTCAAAATTACGCTCTCTACCCAACAATGAACGTGTACGACAATATCGCCTATGGCTTGAGAAACCGTGGAACGTCGAAAAAGGAATGTCAGGTGCTGGTCGAGGAGATCGCGGAAATCGTCGGGCTAACCGATTATCTCAAGCGCAAGCCTTCTCAGCTCTCCGGTGGTCAAAGGCAACGTGTTGCACTCGCGCGGGCCATGGTGAAAAAGCCAAAGGTCTTCCTGATGGACGAACCGCTCTCCAATCTCGATGCGAAGCTGCGAAATCAGATGCGTGTGGAATTGACGAGCCTGCACAAGCAGCTCGGCAGCACCTTCATCTACGTGACGCATGATCAGGTCGAGGCGATGACCATGGGCGATCAGATCGTCGTCATGAATGACGGTCACATTATGCAAGTAGCTACCCCGATGGATTTGTATCAGGAGCCGGAAAATCTGTTTGTTGCCCAATTTATCGGTTCTCCGCCGATGAACATTGTTTCTGCGGAGGGCAAGAGTGAGCACGTATGGGGATTCCGCCCGGAAAAAGCAGTGTTGTTGCCTGCTGCGATCTCTGCCATCACGAGCGAAGAGATGTGGAACGCACGAGGTCAGGTCGTATCCAGGGAAATTCTCGGCTCAGACACGCTCCTTCACGTGGAGACAGAAAAAGGTAGGGTCATCGTCAAAGCGGACTCGGAGGTCGCGATGCAGGTCGGCTCCTCGGTCACGGTCACTGTACCGTGGGAGTACATCTATGTGTTCGAAAAAGGGAGCGGAAAACGAGTGGGTCGCATGAGTGGACGAGTGCCTGTATCGACACGCGCAGGAGGGGATAACTGATGCGAAAAGCGGCAACTGTACAGGAGTTGCCGGGTGTAAGCCAGTCACAAAAAGAAGTGAGTTCACAGGCATTTGCATGGTCTGACCTCGCATCCCGGCTGCGTCCGTACTTGTATCTGGCACCCGCATTGATTTGCTTTGCCCTGTTCTTCTTTTACCCGATTGGCTCGATCATTTATTTGAGCTTTCAGGACTGGTCATTGATCAATTTGGAGCAAATGGAATGGGTAGGCTTGCAAAACTATCAGGACTTGATGGTGGACGGAGATTTTCATCAAGTATTGGGAAATACCGCGGTCTTTACCATTGCGACAGTGGGGATCGGCTTGACGCTATCCTTCCTGCTCGCCCTATGGCTGAACAAAAAGGCAAAAGTGTACGGCATTATTCAGGCGACTGTTTTCAGTCCTCACATCATTTCGCTGGTATCTGTCTCGATGCTGTGGATGTGGCTGATGGACCCGCAGTTTGGCCTGTTGAACGCAGGACTGGAAGCGGTCGGATTGCCTGCGTATACGTGGCTGACTGATCCGAAAAGCTCCTTGCTGTCACTGATTATCGTCAGCATTTGGAAAGGTGTCGGTTATAACACGCTCATTTTCATCGCAGGATTGCAAAGCATTCCGGGCGATATATACGAGGCAGCAGCGCTCGATCAATCGCCGTGGTGGCGGACGCTGAGACGGATTACGATACCGATGCTGTCGCCAACCATTTTCTTTTTGCTCATTATCAATACGATCTCATCCTTCCAAGCGTTTGACACGATTGCCATTATGACGCAGGGTGGTCCAATCAATAGTACGAACATGCTTGTCTACTACATTTACGAGCAGGGCATGGACTTCTACAATGGCGGGATTGCTTCGGCTGCCTCTGTCATTTTGCTGATACTGGTAGGGATTTTAACAGCTGTACATTTCCTGGTGATGTCCAAGCGCGTGCATTATCGCTGATGAACTCGTGAGAAAGGAGGAACAGCATGTATCGAGTGGTTTTGGCTTCACGCAAGACCGTAGAATGGATTGGACTTTTGCTCGTGGCTTTCCTGTTTGTGTTCCCGTTTCTGTGGATGGCATCGACGGCCTTCAAAACGATGCCGGAGGTCCTGCAATTTCCCCCGACGCTTTTGCCTGAGACGTGGGAGTGGAGCAACTTCGCCCAAGCGTGGGAATCTGGTCCGTTCCTTATGTATACGTGGAACAGCATTCTGGTTGCGGTAGGGATATTGATCCTGCAATTTTTAACCGCGGTACCTGCGGCTTACGCTTTTGCACGCTACAAGTTTCCCGGTCGCAATCTGTTGTTTGGTCTGGTCTTGATTGTCTTGATGATTCCCGGACAAGTCATTTTTTTGCCGATCTACGTGCAATTGAGCGGTTGGGGACTCGTCAACACGCTGTGGTCGCTCATCCTGCCGTACGCAGCCAGTGCTTTCGGAATCTTCCTACTCAGGCAAGCATTCATGCAGGTACCCGATGAAGTGATCGAGGCAGCACGTCTGGATAACGCGTCTGAATGGAAGATCATGTGGACGATCATGGTGCCGATGGCGAAGCCAGTGCTGGTCACTTTTGGACTATTTAGCTTTATTTATCACTGGAACGACTATTTCTGGCCGCTGATTATGACCAACAGCGACGAGGTGCGCACCTTGCCGATCGGAATATCCAGCTTGCACATGTCCGACGGCGGAACCTTGTGGAACGTCATGATGGCAGGCAACATGATCCTCATTCTACCGATTCTCGTGATTTTCTTCGTGGCACAACGGCATATTATCAAAGCGTTCATCTATCAATCCAAATAATAAAAGTGAGCTCTTAGGGAGGAAATCAAACCATGTTTTCATTGAAAAGAACTGGAACGATTCTATGTGCATTGACTATCGGTTTGTCAGGAGTATTGGCTGGATGCGGATCATCTAGCAAAGAACAGTCTGCTAGTACAGGTAGCACTTCTCAGCCTGCAGCGTCTACAGCATCCAGTGGCCCTGTCCAAATTGATTTCTGGTATGCGTTGGGTGGCGTTCGTGGGAAAACCATCGAGGATATGGTCAAAAAATTCAATGAAACACATAAAGATATTATCGTCAAACCAGCCTACCAAGGGGCGTATCAAGAGAACCATTCCAAAGTACTGGCATCTGTAGCAGCGGGCAACAATCCAGATGTCACGATGGTCGAGATCGCTTCGATCGCAGCATTTGCGGATGCAAAGGTTTTGGAAGATTTGACACCTTACTCCCAAGGGGATGAAAAGAAGTACATTCCAGGTCTCATGAAAAACTCTTATTGGAATGACAAACTGTACGCAGTACCATTTAACCGCTCCACTCCACTGCTGTACATCAACCGCGATATGTTAAAAGAAGCAGGACTTGATTCGAACGGTCCGAAAACATGGGATGAGTTGGTCAGCTTCTCGCAAAAGCTGAGCAAAAAAGAAGGAGACAAAATTACCCGGTACGGCTTCTCTACACCAGTTGATATTTGGTTCTACGAAGCACTTGTTTTCCAAGGCGGGGGCAACATTCTGAGTGAGAACGGCAAAGAGCTGACGATCAACAACGAAGCAGGAAAAGCACCACTTGAGCTCTGGTCCAAAATGGTGAAGGAAGGCATCATGAAAAACCCTCCAGGAGAGAACTACAATGCGTGGGATGTAGCGGAGCAAGACTTCTTGAATCAAAAAGTAGGCATGATTTTTACATCGACAGGCTCCTTGACGGAATTGAAGAAAAATGCCAAATTTGACATGGGTGCAGCCTTCCTTCCGGCCAATAAAAACTTTGGTACGCCAACGGGCGGCGCGAATCTCGTGATGCTGGCGAAGTCGACTGATGCAGAGAAAAAAGCGGCGTGGGAATTCATGAAGTGGATGACCGATACCGAGCAAACGGTTCCGTGGTCCATCGCTTCCGGTTATATGCCTGTTACGACAGAAGCAATTGATTCGGCTGAAATGAAGGCATTCTATGAAAAAGATCCAAACTTCAAGGTCGCGGTAGATCAGCTGCAATACGGCTATCCTCGCCCAATGGCTCCAGGCTACAAAGAATTGCAGGATGTGATTCAAAAAGAACTGCAGCGTGCGATGCTTGGCCAAGCGACAGTAGATGAAGCGATGCAGACGGCAACGGAAAAAGGCAGCAAGCTTTTGAAAAAATAATAGAAACGAAATGATAGAGGAGCTGGCGAAATGAACATTTGTATGGCACATCGCGGGTGGTCAGGCAAAGCCCCGGAGAATACAATGACAGCGATTCGACTGGCTTTGGCAGAGCCAGCTATCAAAGCAATGGAAATTGATGTACAGCTGACGCGTGATGGTGTTCCGGTGCTGATTCATGACTTTACGCTGGAGCGCACGACCAATGGCCGCGGTCTGGTCATGGATCGTACCTTGGCAGAGCTGCGTGAGCTGGATGCAGGGAGCTGGTTTGGCGACAAGTTTGCGGGCGAGCGAATCCCTACACTGGAGGAAGCACTCCTCGCAGTAAAAGGTCGCTGCATGCTAAATATCGAGTTGAAAGCAACGAGTGACATGTACCCGGATATCGCTGAAAAGGTGCTCGCGCTTGTAGAAAAGCATGGAATGAAGCAAGAGGTGTACCTGACTTCTTTTGACCACGATTTGATCCGTCACGTTCGCACGCTCGATCAAGAAGTGCAGACAGGCCTGATTGTATATGGTCGCCCTGTACTCATGCTGGAACAGATGGAGGCAGCAGGTGCTACGATCCTCTCCATGGGATATCCGTTTCTGAATCGTGAGCTAACAGTAGCCGCGATTGAAAAAGGCTTCAAAGTCATCGCGTGGACGCTGGATGATCCGAAACATATCCGCGAAGTCATTTCGTGGCATCCCCAGGTTCAAATTTGCACGAACCATCCTGACCGGATGTGGGAGTTTGTGTAAGCACAAGCAGGAAAGAGCCGCCGAGCAATATGCAAGGCGGCTTTCCTTTTTTTTGTTGTTTGGACTATATCTTGAATTTGCTTACATGAGATTGCAGTTCTTCTGCTATTCTTGCCAAAGAAGTAGATGATGAACTGACTTCTTCCATAGCTGCCAGCTGTTCTTCTGTGGCGGCCGATACGCTTTGTGTTCCGTCAGCAGAATTCTCCGCTACTTCTTCAATGACACTAACCAATTCTACCACCTGTTTGGTGCCAAAAGACATTTGCTCAGAGTAGGCCTTTACTTCTTGAATTTGGCTTGCCACCTGCGTGACAGCATCTTGGATCTGTTCGAAGGACTTACCTGCATTGTTAACGACCGTAAGTCCAGTGGCGACCTCTTTGGTGCCTTGTTCCATCGAAAGGACAGCCTGGTTTGATTCG
The DNA here is from genome assembly GCF_013284275.1 of Brevibacillus sp. HB2.2. Lineage (NCBI taxonomy): Bacteria > Bacillati > Bacillota > Bacilli > Caryophanales > Paenibacillaceae > Brevibacillus > Brevibacillus sp. HB2.2. The sequence goes on along the minus strand of NZ_JABSUV010000007.1, from coordinate 136,483 downwards.
AGCTGAATCGTCGTAATCAACAGTTTAATCTGTTGAGCGGATTCCGCGGACTGCTCAGCCAATTTGCGCACTTCGTCTGCTACAACGGCGAAACCGCGACCTTGTTCACCAGCTCTCGCCGCTTCAATCGCTGCATTAAGCGCTAACAGATTTGTTTGTTCAGCTATGGCGGTGATGACTTGAACGATTTGTCCGATTTCCTGCGAGCTGTTTCCTAATCGTTTGACGATATCGGCAATGTTGCCAACAGTGTTCTCGATCGATTGCATCTGGCTGATAACGACTTGAAGGGCCTGATTGCCTTCCACTGCAATTTGGGAAGCGCCCAAAGCTGATTCGGCAGCTTGCTGTGCATTCGTGGCAACCTGCTGAGCTCCTGTCGATACGCCTTGAATTGCGGTGACACTTTCCTCTACACTCTTCACTTGTTTTTCCGCACCGTAAGCTACTTCCTGAATCGTTATAGCGATTTGCTCGGTAGCCTTGCTCGTATGGTCGGCGTTGACCGACAATTCCTCTGCGGAAGAAGCGAGATCTGAAGCTGTATCATTTACTTGTTGAATAATCGTTCGCAGGTTGAGAACCATTGTGTTTACTGATTGGGATAGCTGTCCAACCTCATCCTTGGTTCGAATTTGCAAAGGCTGTACAGTCAGTTCCCCCTCGGAAATGCGGTTAGCCACGGAGGCAACTGCTGCAATAGGGCGTGAGATTTGCCGGGAAACAGCGTAGGCGATTGCGGTCACGACAGCAACAACAACGATGACAATGATCCTAACCATGGTGGTAACGGATGAAACCGCAGACGTTATGGATTCGACAGGGATATGCAGATATAAACCAAAGTTGGTCTTGGGAATGGGAGAGTAGGTGACAACGTATTCCTTGCCATTGTCCGAGTAGCTGTATGAGCCCTTTTCCGTTTTTCCTGATTGAAGGATTTCCATCAATTGTTGCGGCAGAGCGGATTCCGCAAGCGGTTTTCCGATCAGATCCTGGGTAGGGTGGTACTGAATTTGGTTCTTGTTATCAACGAGAATCGGATAACCATCGTTGCCTACTTTCAAATCTTTGAGAAAGGTAGCTGTGAAGTCATCTACATTGACGAGCCCGGTCAAGACACCGAGCTTCTCGTTGTTTTTCCCTTTTACAGGGGAAGCGACGATGATAGAGCGATTGCCGGTTGTCTTCGCAACAAGAACATCGGAGAAGCTGGGCTTGTCCTGCATACCGTCTTTGAAGAATTGGCGCTCGCCAAGATTGATTCCAACGCTTTTGGGGAACGTATCAGCCGTTACTTTTCCATCGCTTGCGATAAACGTATTTCCGTCATACAGCTTCATTTCCTCGGTAAACTTGCGGATAAATTCGTTTTTTGCCGATGCATCATCGGATTGAATATCCGAGGTGCGGGCTAAAACTTGAATTTCTGTCATACGCCGGTCCAGATATTGATCCATCGCTATGGCTGTACTGGAAGTAAGGTCAACATAGGATGATTTTTGTTTATCAATGAGAATGGATGAAAAGCTGTTCGTGATAAACAAAGAAACGGCAGTAAGTGGAATGACAGCCACGATGAGAAACCAAAGAATCATTTTGTTCCTGAGTTTGTTGAACAAAAACATAGGTTTGTCCACTCCTAATCCGTGAATGCGAAATAGAAACAGTCAGACTGCTGAGATGAGCTCAGCAGTCTGACAAAATATTAATAGCCCATTGCTGCGCCTTCACCGCGAGGGTCTGCACCGCCAAATTTTACATTGGTTTGCGGGTCAATCAGGATTGCGCCGGACTGTCCCATCGCATCGGTATAGGCTGCTTCAAGCTTTTCGACTGGATGCCCACGTTTAATGAGCTCGTCCAGGACTTCTTGAGGGATGCGGCTTTCCACCTTGAGATTGTTGGAAGCAGATCCCCAGTTGCGTCCATGCAGCCATCTTGGTGCTTCGATTGCGTCTTGCACGCTGAAACCAAAGTCGACGATGCGTGTGACGAGAGCGGCTTGCGTTTGCGGCTGTCCTTCTCCCCCTTGTGTTCCGTAAAGAAGATAAGGCTTGTCCCCTTTAAAGAGCATAGCTGGGTTAATGGTGTGGAAGGTGCGTTTTCCTGGTTCCAAGTGATTGATGTGTTTGGAATCCAAGGAGAAATAGCTTCCGCGGTTTTGCAAAAGGACACCCGTATCTTTCGCTACGATGCCAGAACCCCAGTCAAAGTAGTGACTCTGAATGATGGACACGGCATTTCCATCTTTGTCGACGATCCCGAACCAGGTTGTATCGCCTTTTGGATCAAGCGGTTCTACGGATTTGGCTGCTTGCTTCATATCAATGCGCGCAGCTAAATCTTTCCCGTGCTGCTTGGACAACAGCTCATCCACAGGGATATCCGCAAAGGCAGGGTCAGTCAGCCATTTGTCGCGGTCAGCAAAAGCCTGTTTGGTAGCTTCCACAATCGTGTGGTAGTAATCGGGTGTTCCTTCACCCATGCTCTTGAGGTCAAAGTTGTTCAAAACATTAAGAATAGAGAGTGATGCCATGCCTTGGGAGTTAGGCGGAACGTTATACGCTTTGTAACCGCGGTAGTCTACCGTAATGGGATCTGCCCAAGTGGAGGTATGCTTCTCAAAATCTTTCAACGTGAGCAATCCGCCGTTGGCTTTCATGTCTGCTACGATTTTTTTAGCAACTTCACCTTTATAAAAACCGTCAGCGCCTTTTTTCGCAATGATTCGCAAAGTATTGGCAAGATCCTTTTGTTTGAGAATTTCGCCTGCTGCATAAGGATCTCCGTTGGGCTTCAGGAATGTTTTGCGGAATCCATCAAAACGTTGAAGATTCTTCAAGTCATTGTCAGTTGGATCTGTCGCGTATTTTGTCCAATATACTTGGTTGGGGGAGACGGGATATCCGTTCTCGGCGTATCCAATGGCAGGCTCCAGCAGTCTGTTCCATTGAAGCTTATTGTTGCCCATGCTTTTATGGGCGTAGTTGTACGCCTCCCACCAGCCGGAGACGACACCAGGGACAGTGTTTGCTGATTCATAACCGCGGGACGGGATTTTTTCGTAGCCTTTGCCTTTGTAATAGTCGATGGTTGCCTTTTCGCCTGCGCGACCACTGCCGTTCAGCGCCTTCAGCTCTTTTGTTTTGGCATTGTAGATGAGCCAGAAGTTATCTCCGCCAATGGTTGTGTAATGAGGATAGACAACAGCTAAGGTGGAAGCGGCTGTAATAGCAGCATCTACTGCATTTCCACCGTCTTCCAATGTTTTCAGGGCCGCAGCCGTAGCCAGATAGTGAGGAGTCGTCACCATTGCGTTCGGTGACATCGATGTTGGACGGTTAGCAGCTTGTGCTCCAGAGAATGTTGATACCCCGATGACAGCAGTCAGAGCGACGGTCGAGAGTTTCTTCCAGAATGACATTCCTATGAAACCTCCTTCATGATGAAAAGAATAATGATTCATTAAACCGGCTATCCGCTGTTGCCTCACCTCCTTTAAAAGTTAAAAATACACAAACATACAAAAGTAGACAAAAATAGACATTATGAGCGCAAAAAAAGACCAATGATATAGGATCATTGGTCGCGTCCTACATCAATACTTCGGTAGCTGGCAAGCGTGTCCGCTGTTGCGGAGGTAGCCCCTGTAGCTTTGCGTCGCCGGATTTCCCCGGGTATGCCGTTTCGATATCAATGGGTGAAGCATAAAATGACACATATACTGATTCAATCGTTGTGGGAAAATGTTCCTAAAACTCCGTTTGCCAATAATATAGACTATTTACCATTTGTGGTAAATAAGAAAAATATTTTAATCCGGAAAAATAGTTAGGAATTCTATGTATTTTTCGAAAGATATTCACACACCTCCTGGGGCAAAGCTGCTTATGATGATAAAAAGGCACATTTGCCAAGGAGTGAAACAAAGACCATGATGCATCCCGATACAGAATTGCGCTATATCAACGATGAGATCGGGTACGGTGTGTTTGCGACAAGGTTTATCCCAAAAGGAACGATTGTATGGGCACAGGATGATTTGGACCAAGTATTGGACCCTGCATTTGTGGAAAGACTTGACTCATTACGAAAACAGGACGTACAAAAATATTCGTTTAAGAACCAGTTCGGAAAGTACATTCTTTGTTGGGATAAGGCAAGGTACGTGAACCACAGCTTTCATGCGAATTGTGTGCCGACCATGTATGATATGGAATTGGCTGCACGGGATATTTTTCCGGGCGAAGAGCTGACTGATGATTATGGAACGTTAAATTTGGATGAACCATTTGAGTGTTTGCCCGAGTCCGACACGGACCGCTCCCGTGTAATGCCCGATGATTTGCTTCGGTATTACCCGCAGTGGGATCGGATTGCAGCGGAAGCATTCCAACGGTTCAATCATGTTGAACAGCCTTTGCTGCATCTGATTCCCTCGAAGCATCTCGAAAAGATTCGTGGGATTACGGAGCAGCGCTTAGCCATTGATTCTGTTATTCACCTGTATTGCAGGTCACAATGGCAAACGGGGCAGCAATGGGAGACGTGAGCGGGTCGGTCAACGACCCGATTTTGTTGAACTCTGGGAAGAGAATCAGTATTATGGAATGTAAAGGTGAAGTGAAAGGTTGATTTCATTGGAAAACAAGGTAGCGGCATCCAATTTTATCCGCAATATCATGATTGATGACTTGCAAGAGGGCAAAGTAAAGGAAATCATTACCCGCTTTCCCCCAGAACCGAACGGGTATCTCCATATTGGACATGCAAAAGCAATCTGCCTCAACTTTGAGTTGGCACGAGAATTCTCCGGCAAGGCCAACCTGCGTTTTGACGATACGAACCCGGTGAAGGAAGACATCGAATACGTAGAAGCCATCAAAAGGGACGTTCAATGGCTTGGCTTCGAATGGGACGGGTTGTTTTTTGCATCTGATTACTTTGAAGAGATGTACAACCGAGCGGTGCTGTTGATTAAAAAAGGTCTGGCTTACGTGGACGATCTGTCTCCTGAAGACATGCGTAAAATGCGTGGAACATGGACAGAGCCAGGCACAGATAGTCCGTTCCGCAGCCGGTCTGTGGAGGAAAACCTGGACCTGTTTGCACGTATGCGCCAAGGAGAATTCAAGGACGGGGAAAAGGTGCTGCGTGCGAAAATCGATATGGCTTCGCAGAACTTCAACATGCGTGATCCGGTTCTGTATCGAATCTCCCATGCAACGCATCACAACACGGGCGACAAATGGTGTATTTATCCGATGTACGACTTCGCTCATCCGTTGGAGGATGCTATTGAGGGCGTGACACACTCCTTGTGCTCGCTGGAATTCGAAGATCATCGCCCGTTGTACGACTGGGTAGTCCGCGAGTGCGAAATGGAGAAGGTACCACATCAGTACGAATTTGCTCGCTTGAACCTGACAAACACCGTTATGAGTAAACGCAAGCTGAAACAGCTAGTCGATGAGAATGTGGTAGACGGCTGGGATGACCCGCGCATGCCAACCATCGCAGGCTTCCGTCGTCGCGGCTATACACCGGAAGCGATTCGTACATTCGCTCGTGAAGTAGGAGTAGCGCGCGCGAACAGCACCGTTGACGAGAAAATGCTGGAGTATTTCATCCGTGAGGACCTGAAGCTGAAGGCACCACGTACGATGGCTGTATTGAATCCATTGAAGGTCGTCATCACGAACTATCCGGAAGGACAAGTCGAGATGCTTGAAGCGGAGATCAATCCAGAGAACCCAGAGATGGGTAATCGTGAAATTCCGTTCTCCCGCGAAATCTACATTGAGCAGGACGACTTCATGGAAAACCCGCCGAACAAATATTTCCGCCTGTTCCCGGGAAATGAAGTACGTTTGAAGCACGCGTACTTCATTAAATGCAATGACGTCGTGAAGGATGCAGACGGCAACGTGATCGAGATCCATTGCACGTATGACGCTGAGACGAAGAGCGGCAGCGGTTTTACAGGTCGCAAGGTAAAAGGTACGATTCACTGGGTGGATGCGACCAATGCGGTTCCTGCTGAATTCCGTTTGTACGAGCCATTGATTATGGATGATGAAGACGCGGAGGGTACTTTCCTCGACAACGTTAACCCGAATTCGTTGGAAGTGCTGCAAGGCTATGTGGAGCCAAATATGAAAGAAACCAAGCCTCAAGACAAGTATCAATTTTTCCGCCATGGCTATTTCAATGTCGATCCGAAGCATACAACAGATGATAAGCTCGTATTCAATCGGATTGTATCGTTGAAGAGTTCCTTTGAACTGCCAAAAGCATAGGAAATACTCATATAAATCAAGCGCTGCTGTGCATGGAGAACCCGTGTGCAGCGGCGCTTTTTTCTTTCGTGATTATAAAATGGCGTGTATAATTATTCTGTTACAAAAAGGAGGACAGGCAGTGAACGGGAGAGCAGAACTAACACGTAGTTTGAAGTTGCGGCATATTGTCGTAATTGGACTGGGCTACATGGCCCCGATGGCCGTTTTTGACACCTTTGGCATTGTTTCTGGAGAAACGGGGGGGCACGTTCCTGCTGCTTATGCAGTCACACTTCTTGCAATCCTGTTTACGGCGGCAAGCTACGGAAAGATGGTACGGCTATTCCCTTCAGCAGGGACCGCGTATACGTATACACAGCAAACAATCCATCCGTATGCCGGATTTCTGGTAGGCTGGGCGTCCTTGCTAGATTATTTGTTTTTACCGATGATTAACGCTTTGTTGACAGGGGTTTACCTATCATCCGTGTTTCCTGATGTATCGACTGTATGGTGGATTATAGGATTCATTGTACTGGTGACAGGGTTAAACGTATTTCGCGTAACAGTAACCGCATCCGTTAACTCGATTTTGGTGCTGTTTCAAGTCGTGGTCGTCGTGCTGTTTGCGGGATTGGCAATCCGTGGTCTTATGCAAGGTGACGGGCTTGGGCAAGTATTCAACCTGCGTCCATTTTTGTCACCGGATATGTCTGTCATTGCACTGCTTTCGGGTGCGTCAATTCTTTGTTTTTCCTTCCTTGGCTTTGATGCCGTGACCACGCTCACGGAGGAAACCGTCGATGCGAAAAAGACGATTCCTCGCGGGATTATGCTCGTAGCACTCGCGGGAGGAGCGTTGTTTATTACTGCCTCATATTTCATGCAATCTTTATTTCCTGATGTTTCGGTATTATCTGATCCAGAAGCTGCTTCAGCGGAGATTGCGTTGTTTATTGGCGGAACCGTTTTTCAATTGGTGTTTTTGGCCGCCGCCTTGTCCTCAACGCTTGCTTCCGGGCTTGTATCCGTCACGAGTGTCACGCGTTTGTTGTACGCAATGGGCAGAGACGGATTTTTGCCGAAGCGCTGGTTCGGTTATGTACATCCGAAGCTGAGAACGCCCGTGCTTAACGTTTTGTTGGTAGGAGCGCTGATGCTGTTCGCTCTGTACATGGATTTGCTAACCGCCACGTCCTTCATTAACTTTGGCGCACTGATCGCCTTTAGCTTTGTAAACATCAGCGTCATGGCGTACTATTTCCGCAAACAAAAGAACAAGCCTATCAAGGATTGGTGGGGCTTCGTGTTGTCACCACTCATCGGGACAACGTTCATCGCCTTTTTGTGGGTCAACCTGGAAGCAACGTCCATGATGCTGGGCTTGCTATGGAGCTCTGTCGGCCTGATCTATTTGTTATATTTGGTGAAGGTCAAGAAAACCAATTTGGAAATGATGAAGTTTGAGGAGTAGAGGGGAGTGGCTGTAGTGGGGAAGAAGTGTATTTCCAGTCTACGCTTCGGCCTCCGCCCCGCGAGGGGGATTGACTGTCCGCTCCGAAATAAATGGCGGGAGCGCTTCAAAAGTAGAGTTTCGAGGATGTATTCGCAGAGGTTGAAGCTGAAAACCCCCGCCATTCATTCCTACACTAGGCCGGGCTCCAGAGGCGCTAAGATTGGAAATCCACTTCTTCTCACGTGGCTTTGGTTATCATTTTTGAAAGTGAATTCAGGAGGGAGAACAACGATCCTCTCTCTTTTTTATTCATCCAGATTCACCTCAATTAAAGTATGAGGACAACAAGCAGCTCGCAGAGGAAACAGGAGAAAATAGCGAAGATCTTAGGGACACCGACCGAGACGGAGTGCAAAAAGCGAAACACGCCCTTAAGCGTCCACCTCTGAAACACATCCTGAACCGACCACTTTGGACGCGGTTTCGCTTTTTGCATGGAGTCGGGCAGTCAATCCCCCAGGGGGTGGCCCTAGAAGCTGAGCGTTTTCTCCTGTTTCCTCCCCACCACTACAACCAGAACAAAGGGCTTTCGCATGCTCATATTGGCGTGCTGATCCCGAGACGTATTTAGTAAGGAGGCAAGCAAAATGAACGTAGCATTGTTCGCGCAAGTCAATCGTTTGCAGGTAGAAGGGGGCACACTAGAGTACGGCGTAACAGGAAAACCACAAGCACCTGCCCTGCTGCTTTTGCATGGAATTCGCAACACCAAGCTACTGTTTGCGCCCATCTTGCCAGCATTGGCAGAGCGATATCGGGTGATTGCGGTAGATATCCGTGGTCACGGGAATTCCGTGAGCCATGGTTCCTTTTCATTTGAGCGGATCGTAACAGATTTGATTCAACTTTTGGAGAAAGAACAGCTCGAACAAGTAACGATTGTGGCAGCGTCCTTTTCAGCTGTGCCTGCCCAGATGCTTGCGATTCGCGAACCCAAGCGCGTAGCTTCGCTCGTTTTATTGGATGGAGGCTATTATTCATTGGGAGAAGCCCCCGGATTCAATCGGGAGAAGGTTGTCGAGCGGCTGGCTACCACGCGTTTTTCTTCCGTAGAGGAGGCAGAAAGGCAGTTCTCTGAGCGATATGGTACGAGCGTGATGCCAGAGGGGTGGATGCGAGAGGAGCTTGTGAAAAAGGAAGACGGAAGCTACGGATACCGTTTGCCGAAGGAGGCGTTTTCCGCTTACTTCCAAGAGTACAGCATCCATAGCAAACCGGAATTGTTTCAACAGCTAACATGCCCCGTGCTATTATTGCTGGCTGACGACAGCTTATTTTCAAAAGAAGAGCAGCAGTTTCATAGACAGGCTGTTGCCACCTATCAAGGAATAGTGAAGCAGGCCAAGGTGAAAATGATATCGAAGGCACAGCATTTGCTAATGGTGACGCATCCGCAAGAGACCGTGAACGAAATCCATCATTTTTTATCGAAATAAGGAAGGGACAAGCGAAATTGCTTGTCCCTTTATCTTTGTTTACCGCTTCGCTTCACGAATGAGCACGTTCAACTGTTCAGCCATGGCCTGCTGATTCTTCTGATCCTTCATTTGTTTTTTCACCGTTTCTAGCGCTTTGATGCCTTTTTTTGAGTTCACGACCTTCACGGGTGTATCTGACCCATAGATACGTTCGATTTGGGAGCGTGCTTGTGCGAAAGTGCTCTGATGATCGCTCGTACCTAATGTCCCTGGGGTTCCGCTCCCTGATTTTGTACGGGCAGCATCATGTCCGCGACTGGAGCTTCCGGAGTAATTGCTGATGAGATGGGACTGCATCGGATCCATTTGATTGATCGATTGTGTATTGGCAGTAGAAGGAGCCAAGTAGACGGCGTCGTTCACAATCAACGCCTGGACGCCGTGTACGCCCGCCGCCTTCAGTTGGGCTTCCAGCTTTGTAGAAGGACCACCCGTGTGCAGGTGTGAGCTGCCCATGGAGCTGTAGAGAGCATTGCCCATTCCGCTATACGTATGGCCGTGTGCGTTTGTCGTGAATTTCTTATCGCGATCCACGCTTGGAATAACCGTTGCGCCTTTTGGGGCTTGCGTTGTGGACTGTGTGCGTGCTGGCGTATGTGGCTTCGTAGGTGGAGCGGCTTGATTCATACAAGCTGTCAGTAGAATTACAGTCCCTAGACCTGCGGTACCAACCCATTTGTGGAAGTGCTTCATCCAAGATCCCTCCAAGTCATCCTACCTATGTAAAGTTATCTTTTGTTCGCTGCATGAAGTTATGAGTGGAGCTTGTTGGAAAAATTTCTGTGACCAGGATTATCTTGGGGAAAAAATGCACAAACCAAAGGAAGGAAATCACTGGAGGTGGTAGATTTGGCAGATTCAAATAACGTGAAGGAGCAGCCAGTATCCCGGAGGAACTTCTTGAAAAACTCTGGCTTGGTGCTCGGTAGCTTGGTCGTGGGTGGCGTGGCAGGAAGCTTGCTCCGAAAACCGGAACCTCAAGCCCAGCCAGCAGCACCGCCCCCTACGGCCGATTACAATCAGGCGCTCATGTTTTTTACGCCTGAGCAATTCAAGGTGGCGGATGCCGCTTGCGAGCGCATTTTTCCTGAAGATGAGCTAGGTCCGGGCGCGAAGGCACTTGGTGCAGCTTATTTCATTGACCACCAGCTAGCGGGTGATTGGGGCTTTAATGCTCGGGATTACATGCAAGCGCCCTTTTATCCGGGTGAAATTACACAGGGCTATCAAGGTAGGTTAAAACGCAGGGAAATATTCGATATCGGCCTTCAAGAGATGAACAACTATAGCAACAGTACCCACGGAAAGCGGTTTTACGAACTCCCACCAGAACAGCAGGACGCTGTTTTAAAGGCCTTTGAATCCGATGAAGTAAAATTGACGACCATCTCGGCGAGCACTTTTTTCAATATGCTGCGGGCCAGTACGATCGAAGGTGTTTATGCAGACCCTCTATACGGAGGCAATAAAAATATGGACGGCTGGAAAATGAAGAATTTCCCAGGTAATCAAATGGCGTATACACAGCTGATTGATAAGCCTGAGTTTGTGAAGATGGCTCCCTTAAGCTTGCGGGATCATCAACATTAGGGAGGACTGTAACATATGGCCAAAAAGTTACCTAAGGTTGACGTCGTGATCGTGGGGGTGGGCTGGGGTGGAGGCATCATTGCTTCTGAGCTAACCAAGCAAGGTCTGACAGTAGTGGGGCTAGAGCGAGGCAAGGAGCGCAAAACCGAGGACTACTTCATGGTACACGATGAATTGCGTTATGCCCTCCGTTACGAGCTGATGCAAGATTTGTCCAAGGAAACGATCACGTTCCGCAGTAAAATGAACGTTCGTGCGCTTCCCATGCGGTCATATGGTTCCTTTTTGCTCGGGACAGGACTCGGGGGATCTGGTGTCCACTGGAACGGACAAACTTTCCGCTTCCTACCGTATGATTTCGAAATCCGCTCCAAGACGATTGAACGGTATGGTGCAAAGAAAATTCCAGAGGGAATGACGATCCAGGATTGGGGCATTACCTACGATCAACTGGAGCCGTACTTCGATAAGTTTGAAAAGATGGCGGGAATCGCTGGCGAGGAGAATCCGTTGGGGGGGAAACGCTCCAGTCCTTATCCGACGCCTCCGATGCGTACTACACCGAGTATGAAAATGTTTGCGGATGCGGCGAAAAAGAAAAACCTGCATCCATACATCCTTCCATCAGCCAATCTCTCGCAAGCGTATACCAATCCAGACGGGGTGGCACGGGCTGCGTGTCAGTACTGCGGCTTCTGTGAAAGGTTTGGCTGTGAGTACGGAGCAAAAGCCGATCCAGTGGTGACCGTGATCCCAGTAGCCAAGAAGACAGGGAAGTTTGAAATTCGCACGCATTCTCATGTCCGCAGAATTTTACATACAGGGAACAAGGCGACAGGCGTCTTGTATACGGACGTCACAACAGGGGAGGAATTAGAACAGCCCGCTGATATTGTGGTGATGACCAGCTATGTATTCAACAACACGCGCATCCTGCTCATGTCCAAGCTGGGAAAACCGTATGATCCAACAACCGGAAAAGGCGTGATCGGTAAAAACTACGCCTATCAAGTCTTGAGAGGAGGCGCGGTGGGCTTCTTCGACGACAAGGAATTTAACAATTATGCAGGCGCAGGATCGTTGGGAATGTGTTTGGATGACTACAACGGTGATAACTTCGATCACTCCAATTTGAAATTTATCCATGGCGCGAATATCTCTGTCACACAAACCGGCTTTCGACCAATTGGCACGAACAAGGTACCGCCGGGAACGCCTAGCTGGGGCAAGGATTTCAAGGCTGCCTCGATCAAATACACGAATCGATTCATATCCGTAGGTGCTCAAGGAGCTTCCATGCCATTTCAACAGCATTTTCTTGATCTGGACCCGACGTACAAGGACGCTTTTGGAGATCCGTTGATCCGCATTACGTATGATTTCGTCGACCAGGATAGGGAGCTAGCGGCATTTTGTGCAGATAAATGCGCGGAAATTGTCAAAGAAATGGGAGCGAACGAGAAGCTCGAAATTAACCGCAAGCTCGGACCCTACGATATCACGCCATACCAATCGACGCATAATACAGGTGGCGTCATCATGGGTGCTTCACCAGACAATTCGGCAGTCAACAACTATTTGCAGATGTGGGATGCGGAAAACGTATTTGTCGTCGGGGCTTCCTCCTTTGCGCATAATAGCGGCTACAATCCGACAGGAACGATGGGTGCTCTCTCCTATCGAGCAGCAGAGGGCATTTTGAAGTACAGGAAAAGCGGGGGCGGTATGCTCGTATAAGCTGTTTTTCTAATCATGCAAAACAAAATTGCAACTATGCGAAAGGTCGTTGGGGCAACTAACGGCTTTTTTGCGTGCATCTGAGAAAATTGATTTGCATAATTGCGAATGTCGATAGCGGAAAAAAGCGCAAAGCCCTGGAATGATGCGGTTTCTCACCTTGGCATGAACCTTGCTATACCCTTTGGTAACAGCACAAACCAAAGGGAGAGACAATCAATGACGACAAATAAGTGGAAGATGGACACCTCCATTATTCATACCGCACAAACGCCTTGCCCAAAAACAGGAGCAGTGGTTTCCGCGGTGGTGCCTGCTGTGGCCTATGCGTTTCCAGATGCAGATTCCGCAGCGGCGTGCGTGGCTGGCGAGCGAGAAGGAACGTACTACGGAAGATATGGCAACCCTACCATCACCACTTTAGAGCAAAAAATCGCCGCATTGGAAAATGGCGAAGCCGCCTTGGGTGTAAGCAGTGGGATGGCTGCCATTTCAGGGGCTTTGCTCGCCTTTTTGAAACAGGGTGATCATGTCGTGTGTACGCGGGATGTGTACGGAGGTAGCTACAAGTTTCTTACGACCATGGCCCCGCGTTATGGCATTGTGACAGACTTTGTTGATTGCACCGATTTGCAGGCAGTCGAGAGTGCCTTTTTGCCAAACACAAAAGTCCTGTACATCGAAACACCCTCGAACCCATGCCTGACCGTTTTAGATATCCCGGCGCTGTCCCGCTTGGCGCACGCTCATGGCATTGTGGTAATCGTCGACAACACCTTCTTAACGCCGTATTTACAGCGACCACTTGAGCTAGGGGCAGATGTCGTCGTGCATAGCGCCACCAAATATTTGAACGGACATGGCGATGTGATCGCGGGCTTTATCGTCGGGAAGCAGGAGCATATCCAATTCATGCGCAAAAATGTCATGGGTGACTTGGGACAAAATTTGAATGCCTGGGATGCTTTTTTAATCCTGCGTGGGCTGAAGACACTCGGGTTGCGCGTCAGACAGCATGGACAAAACGCTCAGGCAGTCGCGGAGTTTTTGGCGAAGCACCCTGCAATTTCGCACGTCTACTACCCTGGTCTGCCTTCGCATCCACAGCATGAGCTGGCTAAACGGCAAATGGCTGGAATGGGCGGGATCGTTTCTTTTGAAGTAAAGGGCGGTTACGAGGCAGCGAAATCTTTCATTAACGCTCTGCACTTGGCTATGATATCGTTTAGTTTAGGAGATCCCGAGACACTGGTACAGCACCCTGCCTCGATGACGCATTCCTCGATCCCTGCTTCCGAGCGGATCAAGTTCAACATTACGGACGGTCTGATTCGCTTATCGACTGGTTTGGAGGACGTGGAGGATATCATCGCAGATTTGGAGCAGGCGCTAGCTAGTCTGCCATTGGCGGCAGCGTCCAGGGGATAAAGGAACGTGAAACTGGAGGATGGGGCATGACAGAGTTTTCCCGGATCGAGGAATTCATTCAATCGTACGCCGACAATATTTCCAAGGTACTGGGACTCGATGTCACCATCCTGGATGAACAAGGGATACGTGTAAGCGGAACCGGCTACTATCAGGAGCTGATTGGATTGCCTGCGCCGGAAGGATCGTTTTTCCGTATGATCCTGCAAACCGGACAGCCGGGAATGATTTTTGACATGAAAAAGAACGAGTCGCAGTGTGGCAATTGCAAGTTTTTGCAGCAATGCCGGGAGCTGGCGACGATTGGATTTCCGGTGCACAAACGGGAGAAGACGGTAGGAGTCATCGGAATTATCGGCTTTTCCCCTGAACAAAAGGAAAAAATGCTGCACCACTCGGAAAAATGGATGCCGTTTTTGCAGCATACGAGTTCTTTGATAGCGCACAAGCTGCTTGAACTGGATGCGGAGCGGGAGAAGAGTTGCAATATTCAAGAGGAAATGCCGCAGGCTACGGTTCATCCGGTGTATTTCGCCCAGCTGATTGGGGCAGAAACAGGCTTGCGAGATGTGATTGCCAAAGCGAAAAAAGTGACGAACAGCATTTCCACCGTTTTGATCCGGGGAGAGAGCGGAACAGGCAAGGAGCTGTTGGCCAAAGCCATTCATTGCGAGAGTGGGCGCAGTAGACAGCCATTTGTAGCAGTCAATTGCGCGGCGATTCCCGAGACCTTGCTGGAAAGCGAATTGTTCGGGTACGAAGGCGGCGCATTCACAGGCTCCAGACGCGAAGGGAAGCCGGGGAAATTTGAATTGGCCCACAAAGGCACGATTTTCCTGGATGAAGTAGGGGATATTCCGTTGTCCCTCCAGCCAAAGCTGCTGCGCGTCCTTCAGGAGAAAACAGTAGATCGGGTAGGCGGCGTTAAAACGTTGGGCGTCGATGTGCGTGTTATTGCTGCTACACACCGGGATTTGGAGAGCATGGTCAGGGAAGGAACGTTTCGCGAGGATTTGTATTATCGACTCAACGTCATCCCTCTGCGGTTAAAGCCGTTGCGTGAACGTACGGAGGATATCGCGCTTTACTTGCAGCACTTCCTGTATCGGTACGGGACGTTGCTGCAAAAAGGCAGACTGGAGCTCGAAGCCCAACTCGTCCAACGCCTACAAGCATACGAATGGCCGGGGAATATTCGTCAGCTGGAGAACGCCGTCGAGTATATGGTCAACATGGCGGAGGGGCATGTCATCGGCAACGAAGAGCTTCCTGAGTATCTGTTGTTTGAGGATGAGGCGACGACAGTAGGCAGCGATTTAGGGCTGGAAAAGCTGGTGGCAGAATATGAACGCTCCATTCTCCAGCGCTATTTGAACGCAGACAAGTATGGACAGGACAAAGCCGCGATTGCCAATGAGCTACGGATCAGCTTGTCGACCTTGTACCGGAAGATGGAGAAGTACGGATTGGAAAAAGGATAGAAGAAAATAAAAAACCAGCCTGGTTTGATCGGAGCTTTTCCGAGGTCGGGCTGGTTTGTTTGTATTTACGAAGGGTTCGGTTCTTTTTTCGCTTTCAGCTCGTAATGGCCAGTTTTGCCGCTAATGTACCACTCAGGAGTTTCTTCTTCACGTGCTTGGCGGTGACCTGCCAGATGAACATCACTCAGCTCCCACTGCTTCCAAGCCTCTTTTGATTCCCAACGGATCATGACGACCACTTCTTCTTCACCTTTGTGTGGCTTCTGTACCAGCACGCTCAAATCTACAAAGCCAGGAGCCTTCTCAACAGCACCAGGCTCGCTAAAGCCTTGTACGATTTTGTCAGAATGACCTTCCTGGACGACGTATGTTTTTATCTCCATCATCATGAAGTGCGACACTCCTTATATACCATTTAACCTACTTTTCCATATTAGTGAGAAATATTATCATTGTCAACCAGATATTAACAAATGGTAGGACGATCGAGATGTAGACTGTAAATATAGGATTTCAGATAATCAGGACATGGTTTTCCAAATTGTGATAATGTTGTGTTCGATTTGTATTTTGACCTCTTTATTTATTAGGGTGTTGTAACATAAAGTAATAAAATCATAGGGGGTTTTTGAATGCCTGATCTCTTGCTTGTGTTATTCTTGATAACCTTATCTTTATTTCTCTTGCACGAAATGGATGCGATAAGACGTTCGGAGTGGAGATTGTTTATCGTGCTTAAGGATATGGAAGATTCTAAGGCTTATAAAGTATTCACATTTATTCATCTTCCTCTTTACACAATGATACTCTATTTACTTTTTAGTAAATATCAGACAGTTACTTTTTGGGTCCTAGATGTATTTTTTATCATACATACAGTTCTGCACCTACTTTTTGAAAAGCACCCCCGTAATGGATTTAAAAATACATTTTCAAGAACAATTATTTATCCAATGGGAGTCCTTGCGGCTATTCATTTCGTATTACTATTTAATAACTGAGTACCAATAATATCAAAGGCAACGATATTTGATTCGATAGCAATAGTAAAACAAGGCTGCCAATTGTATTTTAAACAAGTCAGTCTAAACCTTCATTTTCTTTGAACACGAGAGCTTCGTTTTCTAGGGGGACTTCTTCTTTTTTGGGAGCAGAAAAAATATCAATACCACGCTCAAGCAGGCTTTCTACTGCCTCGCGAACAGGGAGAAGTGGTAGTTGCATTTCAACGGTGACAGCAGCTTCTATATCAGCGATAGTGTGCAGAGGTGTTATCTGGTTGGTGCCATCTGAATAACCGATGTGGAGAGCGTTGTTTTTGAGGAGAACGAAGCGATCTTGCTCCAGCTGGAAACGATGGATGTGAAGTCGATTCAAAAAGAAGGCATCCGGTAAAAAAGAGGAGCGGATGGCTTCCGACAAGTCAGGCAGTTCTTTTCGTTCATTCGGATGAAAATCCCACGGAGGAATTGCCACTTTTCCGTTTTCATATCGTGTAAAGCGATAGTGTTCAGGATGATCGGGACTTTTGGTCAAATCCATCGAGGCAGTACCAAAAGGCCTTACATGGTTCCCTTCTTCGAGAAAATGAATCGGCTCAAAGATAGGAGCGGTAGCCCCCGCATCCACATAGACGGGTGTCTCTCCTGTATTCGGACCATCGATCAGGATGGCAGCATGCCCGCCGCCTGGCAAGACGAGCTGACCGTAGAATCCAAGAGCTCGAAGCAGAGAGAGAAAGCTGTGATTGTTGGTATAGCATGTGCCGCCAAAATGATGGTGGATCGCATTGTGCACATATTCCTCAGGGGTCGGTATCTCATGTTTCCCGTCACGGAAGAAGAGCAGCTTGCTTACATTTTCATAAGGGAAGGTCTGCAGATGCGCGCGACAGAGCTCACTGAGATAAGAGAGGCTAGGCGGCTTGCGGTCTAGCTGTAGACGTTGAAGGTATAAACTCGCCCAGTTCGGGAAGATAGACATAAACAAGTTCACTCCTTATATAGAATAAATAGTAAATAAAAATGTATGTTAAGTGTTGGTAGAGAGATCGTATCACATGGGACAAGTGGTAATCAATCAAAATTTTGCCAGGAAACAAAAAAGGCACCGGAAGGATAGCCTCCGGTGCTAGCGGGTCCCTAGTCCGCTGTCTTTTTCGTACGAATAGATAAGTGCAGAAGAAATTATAATAACGACTTAATTTCCCCGGTATTCGGGTTCACTACGAACCAGCCATACGTACTGGTGTAGCTGTCGCCAGATTGGAAGTTGTTTACGACCGTTTGGTACACTTGAATGACATAGTGACCTTTTTCGTCGTCGTGAGCGTACTCGACTACATGTGTCGGCGAGAGTTTGCCAGCGAATTTCTTTTTCACCAGCTCGATCGCTTCCATTTTGGAGTACATTTTTGCCGATGGAATTTTACCGATGAAAATCGATTTGGTTCTCGCGTCGTAAATGACCGGCTTGTTCAGGTTCTCAGCTACGAAGCGGATTGGCACATAGACGGAGTTTTTGTACATGATGCCTTGTACGTCGCTGTTTGGTGATTTCGGCAGCCCGTCAAAGTAGTAGGTGAACGGTGTTTTCATTCCTTCTTCCGCGTCTGGAAAAGCGGGTGCTGCAATGGCAATTCCGGAAAAGAGCACCGAACCTACAGCAATGCCCCCCAAAAATGACTTGATGTCCCATTTCATGATGTGAAACCCTCTCCCTTTCTCTTTTCTCTAAATCTTCCCAGCCATCATTATGTCAAAGATCATAGGAGAAAAGCTATCAAACGAGGGTACTAGGAAACAAAGACTAGGAATCATGGGAAAGATAGGACTAAATCAGAATAGTCCTAGTTCTCGAATCAATGGTTCAGTGATGGCTAGGTTTGTGGTAAGGTAGAAAAAAACAGCGGACAAGGTGAGGAACATGACTACCATATTGCAAAATGACTGGGCCCCCGTATTGGCCGATGAATTCGAGAAGCCCTATTATGTCAAGCTTCGTCAGACGTTGAAGGAAGAGTATCAGACGCAGACAATCTACCCAGATATGTTTCATATATTCACAGCGCTGCACCTGACTGAATATCAGAATGCAAAGGTAGTGATTTTGGGGCAGGACCCGTATCACGGACCGGGACAAGCACATGGATTGAGCTTTTCGGTCAAGCCGGGAATCAAGCCGCCACCGTCTCTGGTCAACATCTATAAAGAGCTGAAAAGTGATGTCGGTTTTGAAATCCCTCAGCATGGTTACCTGAATCATTGGGCGAAGCAAGGCGTCATGATGCTGAACACCGTTCTGACGGTTCGGCGCGGCACTCCGAATTCGCACAAGGATATTGGGTGGGAGACGTTTACAGATCGAATTATTCATTTGTTGAACGACCGGGAGACCCCTCTCGTTTTCATCCTGTGGGGAAAGCATGCGCAGGAGAAGGCGGCATTCATTGATCGCAACAAGCATTTCGTCATCGCCTCCCCGCATCCGAGCCCATTTTCGGCGAATCGCGGCTTTTTTGGCAGCCGTCCTTTTTCGCGGACGAATGAGTTTTTGCGTTCACGCGGGCTTCAAGAGATTGATTGGCAGTTGCCGATGCAGGTTGAGGAAGAGTAGCTATGCAATTTTCCGGATTCTTCAGAAGCCAAAAACCTTGATAAATCAACGATGTATAAAATTACGTATAAACGATGAAATAAGTGTGAAGCCAAACAAAGAAGCGAATCCCTTTAGTACCAAGGAGTTCGCTTCTTTGTTGTTTTATCCCTAGAACCAGTAGTTTGCTGTAAATCGTATATTACTCCATACTCTTTCGTTCTACTATAGATAACACAAAAGAAAGGATTAATAGCACTACAAAGAAGAAGAAGGAAAAATGAAGATTTGAAGACATCTCTAATAAACGGCTGGATATGGAAGGACCAAAAGACATCCCTAAAAAGTTGAAGAGATTGTATACGCCTATCCCCATCGACATTTTCTCTTTCTCTATTGTATGAGGAATTTCAATATTAATAATTACAGTTAGAGCACTAAAACTTATATAGATAAATAATACTCCTAGTGTGATCATAACTATAGAATGAAGACCAAGAAAGATTAGAATGCTAAAACCTATTACTTGTACGCCAATAGATATAACCATTAATTTCTTGTTACTTATAAAATGAACAGCTTTCCTCACAAGTAGACTAATCAAAAAGCTTACTATGGAGATACTACATAAGATCAGACCAATTAGGATAGTTGATACATGAAATGTTCGAATGGCCTGTAAAGGAAAAAGAAACAAAATAGCTACCATGGCTGCATTATTAATAAAGCTAACTAAGATTAATCTGTTAAAAGAAAAAGAACGGAATACGGAAAAATCAATAAATAACAAGACTCCTTGTTTTTTACTATGCAAGCCCAATAAGAGGATAGAAAGGACGCTTAAAATAAGTAAATATCCATTTAATTTTACTCCTAAGATAAAAGAAATAACAAAGAGAAATAAATAAAATAACCCAGAAAAATCAAAGGGTTTAGTCACTTTCTCTTTACCGGCATATCCAGATGGGACAAAGTAGTATAGGCCAAAAACTGTGAGTAAAGTCAGGCTCATAATTAAGAATAAGGATGGCCATCCCCAGGCATGAGTTAGTATTCCTCCCATCAAAAAACCAAATCCAGAACCTAGAGACAAACATCCTCCTATTAATGTAAGAGTGACATTTCGTTTAACTAAAGGAAGATATTGATTTGCTGTGATCATGGATAAAGCAATAAAAGAACTGCCCCCCATAGCTTGAATAATACGGCCTATCAGAACTCCCATATATCCATTAGATAAGTAGCCTATTACTGAACCTAAAGTGAATAAAAGGACACCAATCATTAATAATTTTTTTATCTGAATGTAGGAAGATAATTTGCTATATGTGATTGAACCAAAAGTAATAACCAATGTATAAGAAATAACAATCCAACTAATTGCAGAGCTCGTAACACTCAAATCTTTTGTCATATCCTCAAGAGCCACGTTAAATAAAATAGCATTAATGACACCAGATAGAACAATGAAACATAACGTTACAATGAGATAATTCGTCCTGTTTTTCATAAATAACTCCTCTTTAATCAAATAGTCATAGAACTTTAAAACTAATTAGCAAAAAAAAGCTACTTTATAATGTAGCCAAAAATCCAGGAAGGTATTGTGTAAACATCTCGGTATTCAAAGAAACGTATTTCGTTACACCTTCTTGTTTAATTGTTACCAGCTGTGCATCAGATAAAATTTTCAAATGATAAGAACCATTTGATTTACTAATCCCTAAACTCCTTCCAATATCTGTACATCGCGGGCAATTTTCTTCTTGAGATAAGATACGAATAATATTTATTCTCTTTTCATCTGCTAATGCATGAAATATTTTAACTCTTTGAAGGTCATTCGTTTGTTCTAAAGTCATAAAACTATTATATAATTGATCAACGAAATTGGTCAACTATTGTTATTTTCCTTAGAGTGTGAATACGTTCGAATCGGAAGTGGAAAAGCCGCAGGGTCAAGACAGGCGCAAGTGCAGGGAAAAGGAAAAGGATCTCCATTATTTTGCACCATGCAAAGGAGATCCTTTCTTTTTCTAGTGATTAGTCTTTGCTTTTGACAACGAGCAGCTTGCCCGTTTGAATCGTGATTGTTCCAGTCTGTTCCGTTAACAGATTGCTGATGCCAAGCGTGTCGCCGATCCGCAGGGTTGCGTCCTTCAATGGATAGAGGAATCCGGTTAAGGTAATCCCTGTGACTTCTGGTGTAAAGGGCAGTAGAGAGATATGATCGAAATGATCCTGCTCTATCGTACTCTGGCGGTCAATCAGCCGGATTTCATTGGTCTCATCGAGGATGCGGCAGTTGGAGCCCTTCTGCAAAGCTTTGTTCAGCAAGTGTACGTTTGCCAGCATATGATCAAAACGAGAGCCGAGCACACCGAGCAGCACAATTTCCTCCGGCTGTTGCTCGATTGCCCAAGTAAGGGCCATCTCTGTATCGGTCAGATCTTTCATAACGGGATCGCAGGAGGAGACGTGCATACTGTGGCGTTCAATTTCTGCCATTTCCTCGGAGCTGACAGAATCAAAGTCACCGATCGACAATTTTGGTACGAGACCGTTGCGAACGAGGAACAAGGCGCCTCTGTCAACACCGACGAGCCAATCATTTTCGCGTATCTCTTGGATCGCCCAGGTGCCCAGAGTGCCACCAGCGAATAGTAGGATGCGTGTAGGATTCATGCTACGGCCACCTTTTTTCTATTAAAAATATCCCCTATGTAGGAATCGAAGAGCGAAATGTGCTTTGACAAGCGAGGCGGTAGCCTGTAGCGAGCTTTTCTCCCAGCTTTGCTTTTTCCTGTCCGGTTGGGGTGTCGAGTAAGGATGCACCAGCTACGATCTGTACACTGCACTTGCCGCAATGCCCTTGTTGGCATTTGTAAGCGATGGGTCGAGCTTGCGTGAGCGCAGCTTGTAATAATGTCTGAGAGGGAGTGTACCGGACTGGCATCGTTTGAGAGCGTTGCTTCACCTGTACGAGCTTCTGCTTTGATTGGGGGCGAGCCGGGCTCCTATCTGGTTTTTTCACCGACGTTTGTGGTTGCACGGGAACGGGAGCTGGACTCGACATCTGTACGTCAGATCGTCCAGGGATGAGCGAGCCGACCGTAAGCTGTTTGCGCATAGGAACCTCCCGAGTAAGTGATTTTTTTCATATTACCATGTCAGGCGTATGGGTGACAAAGCTGGAGAAAGTGTCCTACAGATGATTGAATTTTTAGATTTTATCAATTAAAATAATTTTATCAAAAACCAGGAAGGTGATACCATGATTACCATCAAACGGATGAGCGACTGTACCTTTGCAGAAGTGACCAAAGCGTGGAACAGAGGATTCGAAGGCTATTTTATCGAGTTTACGATGACAGAAGAAATGCTTGTCCAGCGACTGGGGGGCGAGGGATACGTGCTGTCCCTGTCTGTAGTTGCTTTTGACGGCACAGAGCCGATTGGCTTAGTGGCCAGTGGGATGAGGACTGTTGCAGGGAAAAAAGTCGCCTGGAATGGTGGTACGGGTGTCGCCACGGAATATCGTCGACAGGGAGTAGGGAAGCAACTAATTGAAGCGACATTGGATTTATACAGAGAAGCTGGGGTGGAAGTAGCTACCTTGGAGGCATTGAGCCAAAATACCAAAGCGATTGCTTTGTATGAGCAAAAAGGCTATGACGTCGTGGATCGTCTGTTGTTTTTGCAGCAGAGTGGACCGCTGGCAGAGAAGGCCTTTCAGACAAATGAACAGGCGGATTATCGGGTTCGGCGCATTTTGGCCCAGGAAGCCGCGATGCTGTCGTTTTACGTAACCGATGTCCCTTGGCAAAATTATTGGATGAACTTGCGAGATTCGCAGGCCGTGCTCGTAGAAGACAGAGAGGGTCAGGCGGTCGGCTATGCGATGTACAAGTGTGTGGTAAACGAAGAAGGCAAAGTCAGCGGGATCGTGCTTCGTCAATGTGTAGCGCAGCCAGAGCATCCTGATGCACCAGACATTTTGAAAACCGCACTCGGACATGTGTATGGGCCGCTTGCACACGAATGCCGCCGGTCTACGTTTAATTTGCGTGCGGCTGATACCTTGCTTGTTGAAATACTCGAAGCGGCAGGATTCAGTCCTTCCGAAACAGAGCAGGTGTTTATGATCAAGCAGATGGAAGCTGCACAGACCCCTGTCGTCTAGGGAGTGAAGCAGCTGTCAATGCTGGCAGTTCGTGCAGGCAAATACCTTGCGGGAGGAGAGCTCACTCTTTTCGATAGGTTGTCCACAGCGCGGGCAAGGCTCACCACCGCGATCGTACACCTGACAGCGCTCATCGAAGCCACCTGTCAGGGAATCGCCTTGAAAAAGCGGCTGCATGTAACCGCCGAATCGAATCGCTTCTGTAAGCACGGTTTGCATAGAATGATATAGTCGTTTTTGTTCCTCGAGAGAAAGGGTCGGGATCGTCCGGGTAGGCAGGATGGCGGCATGATAGCAGATTTCGTCCGCATAGCAGTTGCCAATGCCCGCGAGCCAATGCTGATTGACTAGCGCTGTTTTGAGGACACTGCGTTTGTCAGTGAGGAGCTCCGTAAATCGGGTAAAGGTAAACAGTGGGTCCAATGGCTCGGGCCCAAGAGGAGCCAGTCTTTCGTCGATTTGAACGTTGGTGAGTAAATGCAGGTAGCCTAAACGGAGGCCGTGAAAATATAAAAGGAGTTCTCCAAAGGAAAGAGTCACTTGAGCGGTTCTCTTTAGCTTATCTTCCGCAGAGCCCAGGTATAGAAAGCCGCCGAGCATCAAGTGAAGCAGAAGGACATGACCACTTTCCAGATGGAAGAGAAGATGCTTGCCACGGCGGTCGACGAGCGTCAGGCGATTGTCTTGCAAAAGACGAGCAAATTCCGCAGGAGGCAAATTAATCGTTTTTTCCCGCTGAACGTGTGTGGCCGTAATCGTTCCGCCACCGATTTTCTCCTGTAGCAGTCGGCGATAGTTCTCCATCTCAGGTAATTCTGGCATGCTGACTCCCTCCCGTTCGCAAGGTTTTTTTGTAGGATTTCCCATAGGGATGATTCGCATGCCGTACCCGTCACTGTTTTTCGGTGATGGGTCTTTTGAATTTAGACAAGTTTACCAACGCTATTCGGAAATGGGGTAATATAATATGTAAGGTAGTAGGATGAGGGCATGGCCCGAAGGATTATTGGACGGACAGGAGATTACATATGCAAAAAGTAGAATTGATCGCTACGGCGACTTTTGGTTTGGAATCAGTAGTAGCAGAAGAGGTGAAGGCGCTCGGATACGGACCCGTACAGGTGGAGAACGGCAAGGTAACGTTCACGGCAGATATTTCTGCGATTCCCCGCACAAATTTGTGGTTACGAACTGCCGACCGCGTGCGTCTAAAGATAGGGGAGTTCAAAGCAACTACGTTTGACGAGCTGTTTGAAAAGACAAAAGCACTACCGTGGGCCGATTGGATCACAGAGGATGGGACATTTCCTGTGGAAGGGAAATCGGTCAAATCTACCTTGTTCAGTGTACCGGATTGCCAAGCCATCGTGAAAAAAGCAGTCGTAGAAAGTCTGAAAAAGACCTACAAGCGCGAGTGGTTCGATGAGCAAGGGCCGCTGTACAAGATCGAGGTGGCACTTCTCAAGGATGTGGCGACGCTCACGATTGATACATCAGGACCGGGTCTGCACAAGCGCGGCTACCGGGAAATGATCGGACAAGCGCCACTAAAAGAAACCATGGCTGCGGCGATGATTATGCTGTCTCGCTGGAAGCCTGATCGGGTATTCATGGACCCATTCTGTGGATCGGGTACAATTCCGATTGAGGCGGCGTTGATCGGACAAAACATCGCTCCGGGGATGAACCGGGAATTCGTTTCCGAGACGTGGCCGATCATTCCGAAAACAGCTTGGCGTGAAGCTCGCGCAGAAACGCATGATTTGGCGCGCTATGATCAAAAGCTGGAGATTATCGGGACAGATATGGATGACGAGATCCTGAAAATTGCCCGCCGCAACGCGACGGAGGCTGGTGTAGATGACCTGATTCATTTTCAGCGAATGGATGTACGGGATATTCGAACCAAGCGCAAGTACGGCTACTTGATTTGCAATCCACCTTATGGAGAGCGCTTGGGAGAATGGAAGCAGGTTGCCAAGATGTATGGCGAAATGGGGAAAACCTTTGCTGCCATGGATACCTGGTCATTCTACGTTATTACGTCAGACGAGCAGTTTGAGGAGCATTTTGGTCGTACAGCAAGCAAGAAGCGCAAGCTCTACAACGGGAATATCAAGGTAGATTACTATCAGTTTTTCGGACCTAGACCACCGCGCGGACCAATGGTTACCCCGACCGAATAAACATAAAGAAGGGGCATAATTGGAGGAGAAAATGTAATGAGCAAGAAACGATTCGGGAGCAGAATGTTGTTTGCTTTATTGGCAGCGACTACATTACTGGTCCAAAGTACGCCGTTGACTCATGCTGCCACAGAGCCAGAGAAACCGGCAGTAGACACCAAGAAGCTGGAAGATCAGTTCAAAAAACAAGAAGAAGCACACACGGAATTTACGGATTTGGGCAACAGTTACGCTAGAAAAGCTGTAAATAGACTCGCAGCCCTTCATATGATCAGTGGTCAGGGAGAAAACCGTTTCAACCCGCAAAACACGATTTCTCGACAAGATATTGCGGTACTTTTGACAAAAGTAATCGGTCTTCAACCAACAGAAATTGAAAAAACCGCTTTTGAAGATGTTCCTTTGGAAAATCCTTATGCACCGTACGTTTATGGACTCTCCGAGTTGGGAGTGATGAACGGCAGAAGTGAGCATACCATGGGTGCTCTAGACCCGCTTACAAGACAAGAGCTGGCTGTCATGCTGTCGCGCTTGATGAAAGAGGGATCTGTGACCAAAGTGGCAGGTCAGACTCCTGTTACATACAGCGATGAAGAAGAAATCGCCGACTACGCCAAAACGGCTGTGGAAGAAGTGACGAATCAGCGCTGGATGCAAGGTGCTGGCGGCAAGTTTAATCCGTCAGGAACTGTCACGCGTGCAGAGGCGGCTGTGATTGCTGAGCGCGTCCTGGATGCACGCTACCAGCAAGCAGAACAGGTGAAATACAAAGTAGATGTAGAGCGGCTGAGTTTGGCTGCTGGCACGAGTCAACGCTTGAAGGTAAACAGCATCGGCGGAGATGAGCTGCCTTTTACACCTATTTTCGCTTTTGATCGTCCTGAGCTGGGAACCATCTCGGCAGACGGAACCTTTGTTGCTGGTCCTACGGCGGGAAAAGGAAATCTCACGGTGACAGTCGGCTACAACACGACGACAATTCCGGTTGAAATCAAGAACGCTGGTGAGCCAGCTGTCGAAAAGGCAGAGGACACCTTAAAGACTGCTCCGGTGACTTCCTCCAATGACTCGGCAACGAAAGTCGATGAAAGCAAGACGGTAGTAGAAGAAGAGGCGAAGGAACCAGCGGAGAAGGACGAACTGGTCAATATCGCGCCTGGCAGTTATACATCGGTGACTACTTTTGGAGCCCCAGACTCGTATTTCCAAGAGCTGGAGAAGCAGTATCCGGGTCCAGTAGGTGGACTTGTTACGCCTACAGAGGACTGGACGGGATACCACCGTCAGTTTGGGCGCAAGGTGACCGTTGAGCTCGACGAGGCGAAGCCGTTGGAGAGAGTTGCGCTAACGTTTAAGCAGCAGAAGACTTCGGGTATTACGATGCCAGAATACATGGAAGTCGAGGTATCTCGCGACGGGAAAGTTTGGTCGTATGCGGGAAGAGCTGTTCACGATGTTTCCGCCAAAGAGGACAAGCTGGTTACACGCACATTGAGCGTGACCTTGCCTGACGTCAACACCCGGTATGTTCGGGTATCCTTCCCAGTGAAAGTATTTACGTTCGCTCGCCAGCTGGAGGTATGGGCAAAGCCGGATAGCGAGTGGAACAATGGAGCTGTCTTGCTGCCGCCACCAAACCCGGCGAAGCTGGAAGAAGCCAAACAAGCTGGTCGTCGTGTGGAAAATATGCTACTCGCTTATACCGGGGAGCATAACGAACTCGGGACATGGACCAAAGAAGATTTCCTCCCGATGGTTGGCTACCGCACCGTAGATGGCTATATGCGTGACCAGATGTTTGACACGATTCTGTTCCTGCCGTATCAGACCATTCCTGCGACGAAAGAAAGCTGGACAAAGTACATGAATGATTTGTTCGGCTCAAACAAGCAGCTTGATGCTCTCAACCAGGCTATGCGGGAGTACAACCGCCTGCGCGGAACGCTGTATTCGACACCGACACAGGAAAATGTCGTGCTGGCACTGCCGTATCCGAATGCCAATCAGACCAATTTTGGTCAGTTGGATGAAAAGAAACCATCCCTCTCCTTCAACCCTGCGGGAATTGGAGAAGAGCAAGCGTATTTGAATCGCAAAGCTGCGCTGGAGTGGTACTTCCAGCAGCTCATGAAGCGCTGGAACAAGGAAGGATACGCCTATCTGAAGCTGGAAGGAATTTATTGGTTCCATGAGCTGGTGGAGGATAGCGCACCGAAAGAGCGCCAATTGATTCGTGATATGGGAAGCATGGTGCATGACGAGGCGTTGCGCTACTATTGGATTCCGTATTTCGGTTCACCGGGAGTGTCCGAGTGGAAATCTCTTTATTTCGATAAGGCGTTCCTGCAGCCGAGCTATTACAGCGACAAGCCGGTAGGAATTGACCGTATTCAAGGGGTACTGGAGGTCGTCAACAAGTACAACATGGACATCGAGATCGAAGGCGACTGGAAGATGTACAATGATCCGAAGTTCTATCAGACCTACTACAATCAGCTAGTTGCCACCCACAAGCTGGGGATGGATAAAAACAACGTGCACGCTTACTACTTCGGCTCCAAGACATTGCTAGAGTCTGTCAAGAGCACGGACCCTGTCAAGCGCGCCATCTATGATGATACGTACAAATGGATGCGCGGCCGTTTTGACAGAACAGAATTTTTCGAAGGTAGCGAGATGCCGTAGTGAATGGAAAAGAGTCTGTTTCCCGTTTGGAGGGAAGACAGACTCTTTTTTTTGTCTAAAGCGGATGGGCAGACTTTCGCCCAATCGTTTTCCGATAGATCTCCACCAGCTCCTCCACGATCTTTTCCTTCGTAGCATGTAGAGGGGGACTCGGATGGTAGTAATCCATTCCTTTCGGGCAGGGCTTCCCAAAAGTCGGTATCCCTGCTGCTGCGATCCGTTGTTTCCACTGTTTCTTGAGGGAAGAAAGATGCTGCCACGAATGGTGATGGGAAAGCCCCCAACCGAGCAGGAGCCACGGATGCTTTTGCAGTTCTTGCGTAGATACGAGCTGAGCCTCGAGCGTTGTCTTTTTCTCATCAATGAGTTTTTCAAAATGAGAGATAGCACTCACGGCAGCAGCATTTTGCACGGAGAACAGGTTGTAAATATGGAATCTGCCTACCAATGCCCGTTTTCCGTATATCGCCTCCACCAGTCGGATCAATTGTCGCATGGTGGGATCGAGTGTGGTTTGACCCATGATGCTATGGTTGGATGCAGGTCTTTCACGAAAAAGCTTGGCACTACCAGGATTCAGTAAGAGACAGCTCCCAAGAGAATGATGACCCTCTGAATTCGGTCCCCATTGAAGATAGGTAGAAGTTCGGTAGACGACTCCTCGGTGTTCTTTAAAGGTAGCAAAGGCATTCGGCTGGTTCATACGATCCCCTCCTGATCAAGCTATCTATGCTTCATTTATATGAGAGGAGGGAATTTGGTAGAACGGACATGCTCTACTCTAGCTACTTTTGCTAACTTCTTCGGCACCGATCATGCGGAACAAAATAATATACAGATAAGCACTGACTAGGGTTAAGCCCAGGACGACACTGAATACGCCAACAGGAGCGAGCCATTGAGATAGACCGATCGTAAGGGGAGCGATGAAGCGACCAATCGAGAACTGGAGCGAAGAAGCTCCCATGTACTGACCACGTGCATCCTCAGGCGAGTATTTACTGATAAAGCTCTGGGCGACTGGTGTGCGCATCAGCTCGCCGAATGTCAAAATCGCCATACAGCCAAACAGGAGCCAGATATTCGTCGTAAAGGCCATCAAGAACAGACCGACACCGAATAAGATGGAGGAGATGACGAGGCTGTTGCGATCACTCCAATTTTCGAACCAGCGTGTAACTGGCAGTGTAAACAGAACCACCAAAAAACCGTTTAAGGCCATGAGCCAGCCGAATGCGCTGGTTCCCCCGACAGAATAAGTCCAATTGCCCCAAGAAAATAATGCTTGTTGCATGACATGCTCTTTCACATACAACGCCATGTAAATATCCAATTGCATGAATCCAATGGCGATCAAAATCCCTGCGCCAATGTACAGGGCAAAAGCTTTGTCTCGGAAAATAATGGCGTAACTCTGGAATTGCTGAATCAGGGAAAAACGCTCCTTTGCCTTCTCCTGACGGACGTGTTCAGGTAGCGTTTCTTTGATCAGGAAGAAGACCGTAATCGCAAAAAGCAGTTCAACGAAGGTACAGAACATCAACAACTGCGGGCGATAATGGACAAAAAAGACAGAACCCAATACGGGACCAGCGACCACTCCGATGTTCATCGCTGTGTAAAAGGTGGCAAATACAATTCTGCGATCGTCTTCTGTGGTCAAATCAGCCACCATGGCGGAGCTGGCAGGCCAGTAGAGAGCCCCAGCGATCCCGATCCCGATGAAGGCAATGTAGTCGATCCAGGGAGACGGAGAGAACGCAAACAGCGCGAACATCACCGTCGATGTACAGAGCGAGAGCAGCATGGTGAATCTGCGCCCTACCCGGTCAGCCAAATATCCGCCAAACAGGTTGGACAGCATCCCGAGCAGCGGTGGTACCATCAAGAGAAGACCCGCTACATCCTTTCCAAACGTATCACTAAAATAAATCGCCATAAACGGAAAGTACATCCAAAAGAAGGTGTGCGTAATCAATTCACCAAAGAGACGTACCTTCAAGTTAAGATCCCACGAACGCCAAATCATGACACGAATTCCTCCATTCATTTCGGCAGGTGCCTTGACCTCGATTCTCTTCTTGGAAAAATTCCACGTAAAAAAGCGCAAACGGGGTAGAGACAATGCTCTTCCGCTTGCGCTTTATCAAACGATACAAGGGTGGCGGGAAATAACCAGTTCAAAGGGGGACAAAAGAGAGACGGTTATATACCTTTAATTTTAGGTACAGTAAACCGACTGTTCACCCAAGAACATGGCCCGCAATTCATATCGGGAAAAAGACGGAAGCGGTTCAGGCATCCTGCAGCTTCTAGCTTTTGATAGGGTTGTAAGAGGCAGTGCCCCTTAAGAGAGGCCCCACCTAAGCGAAGATAACTACAGAACACACCATGAACTCAGCACTCCCGTCTTTCAAATTTTTTACATAGGTAAACTCTTGTTGATTAGAATACTCGAAAGAGTCGAATTTATGCAAGATAATTTTTTGGTTTTTTTCGAATAGTACCAAGAACATCGATAATTGAAAAAGGGGCTTCCATTCGGTAAAATATTTTTTAACACTAATCAAATCATGCTAGGAATGTGGGGGATATCGCATGCAGGATACACGCATCGTCAAGTTGGCTACAAATTTGCTGAGCCATTCTGTACGCCTGAAGGAAAAAGAAAGCTTGTTGATTGAAGTTCGTGGCGAGGGTCACGCCTTGGCGAAAGAATTGGTTAAGCAGGCATACGACTTGGGTGCCTATCCGTTCGTACGGATTATTGACCCGTCTATCCAACGTGAGCTGATGCTCGGTGCAAGTGCAGAGCGTGCGACTCATTTGGCGAAATGGGAAGAGCCAATGTACAAAGATTTGGATACATATATCGTCATTAATGGTCCGTCCAACGATAGTGAGATGGCCGATGTTCCCGTAGATCGTCGTCGTGCGCATCAGAGTGTGATGCAAGAATTGCATGACTACCTGACCAACAATGTACGCTGGACACTGCTCAACTACCCGACTACGGGCTTGGCGCAAAATGCCAACATGTCTACCGTTGCTTTTGAAGACTTCTATTTTGACGTATGCTCTGTTGACTATAAAAAGATGCACGAAGCCTTTTTGCCTTTGCAGCAATTGATGGATTGTACAGACAAAGTGCGTCTCGTGGGACCAGGGACGGATCTTCAATTCTCGATCAAGGACATCCCGAGTGTCATCTGCTCCGGGCTGCGCAATATTCCAGACGGTGAGATTTTTACAGCTCCTGTGCGTGATTCCGTGAATGGAACCATTACGTACAACACAGCAACAAGCTACATGGGCACGAAATTTGAAAACGTGTGTCTGAAGTTTGTAGACGGAAAAATTGTCGAGGCAACTTCTAACAATACCAAGAGACTCAACGAAATTTTTGATACAGACGAAGGAGCGCGCTTCATTGGGGAATTCGCGATTGGCGTACACCCGTACATCCTGCATCCAATGAATGATATCTTGTTCGATGAGAAAATTGCCGGCAGTTTCCATTTCACACCAGGCCGTGCATATGACAACGCAGATAACGGCAACCGCAGCCAAATCCACTGGGATATGGTAAATATCCAGCGTCCTGAGTACGGCGGCGGTGAAATCTGGTTTGATGATGTGCTGATTCGCAAAGACGGTTTGTTCGTATTGCCAGAGCTGCAAGGACTCAATCCGGAAAACTTAAAAGGGTAATTGGTACAACAGAGCCATCATGCTGAGCATGGTGGCTTTTTTGTTTTTTTAAACGTAGCTATCGGTGAGGGAAGAAGCGCATTTCCAGTCTACGCTTCGGCCTACGCCCCGCAAGGGGGATTGACTGTTCGCTCCGGAATAATTGGCGGGAGCGCTTCAAACGTAGAAGTTTCGAGGAAGGGTTTCATAAATGAAGCTGAAAACCCCCGCCATTTATTCCTACGCTGAGTTGGGCTCCAGAGGCGCTTGGACTGGAAATGCGCTTCTTCCTACGGGGCTTTTGCCTACTTCTCGAAAGTTCTGTTTTATATCATTTAAACCTCGTCGAATAACAACCAAACCGCTCTAAAAGCACGAAGTAATCATAAGCTGTCCGCAAGCACTGTCACATGTCTGGAAGGAGACCGCCCGAACGAAGAGAGGATATAGGCGACTGGAAGACATGTGGCAGGGCTTCCCCAACGACAAACGTTGGACGACTACAAACGAGCATCTCAAGCATCCTTTTGCTACAATAAGAAAAAAGCATGGAACAGAGGGATTAGACGTGAGCCGCAAAGATTGGATCGAATACACCGTCAGTGAACAAGACACGGGAATGAACGTGGAACAAATCGTCCGGCAAAAGCTCAACGTGTCGGGTCGTATGATGCAGCGGCTGACGAGAAGCAAGGGAATTTTGCTAAATCGCAAGCAGCCCTTCCTGCAAAGACAAGTAAAAGCAGGAGATACAATCGCTGTTCGTGTCATCGAGAGACAAGAGCAAGCGCCTAGGCAGCCCCAGCATGATACGAAGCCCGATGGACCGATCACACCAATGCCGTCCATCGACATTTTGTACGAAGACGATCATCTCTTGATTGCAAACAAACCGGCAGGCATGATGGTGCACCCGATTAAACAGGAGACCGACACATTGGTACATGCACTCGCTGCCGTACTGGCGGCACGTGGTGAGCAGACGAGCGTACATCCTGTGCATCGCCTAGATAAAGATACATCCGGAGCTATTCTCGTAGCTAAAAGCAGCTATGGTCATCAATTGGCTGACAGGCTGCTGCGCGAAGGAGGCATTCATCGCGAGTATCTTGCGGTTGCCAGTGGTGTGTTGTCAGAGGGAACGGGAACGATCGATGCGCCAATCGGCCGAGATGCGCGTCATCCGACGAAACGCCGTGTCGTGGAGAGTGGCGATCCTGCCATCACGCATTACGAGGTACAACAGACCTCTGAGGGAATGACGCTCGCTCGCGTCTGGCTGGAAACGGGTCGTACCCATCAAATTCGCGTTCACTTTGCCCACATTGGACACCCGCTTGCTGGCGATACGATGTACGGGGGAGCGAGAGGCTTGTTACGCCGACAGGCTCTGCATGCTTCGAAGCTGTCCTTTTTGCATCCGCTTCTCGAAAAAGAGATTGTAGTCGAGGCACCGATACCATCGGATATGAAACGCTTGATGCAAGCAGAGTTTAGATAAGAACGGCCAAGAAGCTGAAACCACCTTTAATAGAAAGGTGGTTTCATTGGTGTATTTGGTAAAGGTGGATTGTGCCCCCGATATTTAGAGCATCCCTAGTTGATCAAGCCGTTTTCAGGCGAAACGACGAAATCATGGAAGACTCCTTTGTGGTTGAGCGATGCCGTAACAGTCGGTTTCCCCTTTTTCGTAAACGTATATACGTTATATTTGGACGAAACATTGTATCCGGTCAGATCGAGGTTAAAAACCTTTTTCATCATCGGGTTGGCAGCAGCAATCGCCTTTTCTTTTGTAAAGAATGGTTTGGCAAACACCTTGGGAATATCTTCGTCTGCGGTATAGTTCTCATTTATGAACTCGCTGATCAGGGTAGCTGCCACCACTTTCCCTGTTTTCGCCCCTATGACGATACTGTATTTCCCTTTGGTATCCATGAAAGCCCATACTTGATCCAAGCGTTCTTTCGATTCTTTCACCAGTGTTACCTCAGGGAGCAGCGCCGATGCTTTATCGTTGGAAAGAGACTTCAGCGCCTTTTGGGCTGTATCGATCACTTTGGGGTTTATTTGCTCGTTTGTATAATGCAATTTCGCAGCATTGACCTTCCCGGTGGCAGCGTCAATGCTGACCGATGCATGTTGCCCTTTGAACAGCCAAATGTTTTGCTTTTCCCAGTTGATCCGTTCTACCCTATCAATCGTAAAGGCATGCTGATTATCCATTCCTTTTAACGTGCTCGTAACAGTATTCTGCAAATCAGCTGCCACTTCGCTAAGTTTTAATTTTACGTTTACAGATACAACCTTTCCCTCCTGCTTGGTAACGAGCACCTCACCTCTGTTGTTTTTTGCCGTAATCACCCAGGAATTTGCCGTTTCTCCCCTGATCTCGTCCAGTTCGATCGGCACATTACCTGCCTGATTTTGCATCGCTTGTCTAGCCGTCTCTACGACATTTTTGTCAAGCTGGGCGAGGGTCATCATTTCTGGCTTTACTGCTGGCGTCTGACCAGCTGCGTATGCTGGTGTCTGTGTGTTTGTAAACGGAGATGCTGCGGATAACAGCAAGGCAATCATACTTGTCACAGCTAGTGCTTGTTTTTTCATATGTCCTTCTTCCTTTCTGCATTCAAATCATTTATTTGATCCAGCTGATGGGATTTTGTGACAATCAATCGAGTGTCAAACAATCTGTAGTTGAATAACGTAACAGTGTTATGTTACATTGTTTTCGGAGGTGCTTCACTTGGACACAAATGTAATCTCGAAGAAGGACCTGCTGGAGCTTACCGGCATTTCGTACGGACAATTGTACCGTTGGAAACGAAAGAACTTGATTCCAGAGGAGTGGTTCATTCGTCGAGCCACTTTTACAGGGCAAGAAACCTTTTTCCCACGGGAACAGATTTTGGCTCGAATCGACAAGATCCTGAACATGAAAGACGACCTGTCGCTGGATGAATTGGCGGACATGTTTTCACCAAGTATGAGTGGAACCTCGTTGACAGCAGAGGAATTATTGGCACGAAACATTGTTTCGACTACTTCTTTAGAAGTGTTTAACGTTTTTCTCGGGAGCTTACGGACCTTTACCTTCCAGCAGGCATTATACGCCTATGTGTTAGAAAAGCTTTTGGCCGCAGGAGACTTGAGTGTCGATGAAGGCGGCGGATTGTTGCAGGTACTGGCTAGCCACTATCCCAAATTCGAAGGGAAGCCTTGTGAGCTGATCTTTATGCGCAAGATGGGGATTTCCACGTTCGTGTTGGTGTCTAGCTCTACCGAAATGTTTTTTGATAGCGGTGTAAAGGTAGTGAAGCGGCTCGATCTAGCCAATTGCATCGAAGAATTAAAAGGAAAATATTTATAGGGGGAGACCGTACCATGCAGAACGAGAATAAGAACAAGCTAGATTTGATCTTTCATGGGGCAGTGAATGCTACGGGTGGCGTATACAACAAAGTAGATGTGCAAGGTTACGGCAAGATTAATGGCGACGTAGAGTGCGAGTCGCTTCATTGTGCGGGACATGTCAGTATCACGGGAGATCTCATTGGCTCTTCGGCAAGAGTAGAAGGCAACGCGTCGATTAAAGGCAAAGTGAAGATGGATACATTGTCTGTATACGGTCAGCTTGATGTTGCGGACGATTTGAACTTTACGAGTCTAAAAGTCGGTGGCAATGTCAAGGTACAGGGCAATATGGCAGGAGAGGATGTAAAGGTTCACGGATCATTGAAAACAGCAGGGGATTGCGAAGCAGAAGTGTTCCGGGCAAACGGTGCGTTTAGTATCGGAGGACTGCTGAATGCGGGGCGAATCGAGGTCATACTGCATGGTAGCTGCGAGGCAAAAGAAATAGGCGGAGAGCACATCGAGGTGCGCCGAACAGGCAATAGCACGTTGGGCAAGCTGTTGAAGCATTTTCTCAATAATACCTTGACTGTAGAGACGATTGAAGGAGACGAAATCTACCTGGAAAACACAAAGGCCAAGGTCGTTCGCGGCAACAAGGTCGAGATTGGGCCAGACTGCGAAATTGACCTTGTTGAATACAGCACAGAATGCAAGCAAGACCAAAGCTCCCAGGTTAAGACGCTGACACAACGATAAGGGTGGCAAGGAAAAATTAACAATTCAAACTGCATGCAAGTATTTACATGCATGCAGTCTCTTTATATAATGGGTTTGGAAAAAAATGAAAATGCAAGTAATTGCTTGCTTGGTACGGAGGTGCGTCATGGATCACCCAGATATAGAACAGAAACTGGGGGGGAGAGGCGAAGAGGAACAGGAAACCCGTGAGCGAATTTTATCGGCCGCACGTCAGCTAATGGCACAAAAGGGATACAAGGGAGCGACTACACGCAAGATTTCTGAGCTTGCTGGGGTGAATGAGGTGACGGTATTTCGTCATTTCAAGAACAAGGTAGGCATCCTGACTGAACTCCTGAAAGAAATCATGGATGTCCGAGAGCAGCTGGAGCAAGGGTTACAAGGCGAGTTTGCTGATCTCAAGGAAATGCTGGTTAGCTACGCACGTACGTATTACGGCTTATTAGTCGAGCGCAAAGAAATTTTCATGATCTGCATGATTGAAGCGGATAATCACCCAGAAGTCGTGCAGATGTTCAGCAGCCTGCCGATGACCGCAGTCGAGGTATTGTCCAACAAGCTTCTAGTGTTTCAGGAGCAAGGTCATTTGCCAAAGGCTGTTCCGTTCACGGCAGCTCTTATGTTCGTCTCCACTTTCTTCTATGCCTTCATGGCGAAGTATCGGGTTAATCTCGATCTCGAAATGGTAGAAGAAGAGCTTTTTGAAAATGCTTCTGAAATCTTGCTACAAGGCATCAGAGGACTCAAATAAACAGCATAGCTACATAGGGGCGGAGGAAGTCATGAAGAGAAGATGGCTTGTATCTGTAATGATGATCGGACTATTGGCAACGACGGCTTGCAGCGAGCAACAGCCTGCTTCGGCACCTCAGAAGGAATTGAAGCATGTCGTCATTGCACCAGTAAAGAAGGAGCAGGCTGTTACCGTCACGGAGTTGTCTGGTACGCTGGCTCCTTTGGAGGAAGCACTCGTTTCTTTTGAAGTAGGCGGTCGTATTGTGGAGATGAACCGAAAAGAAGGAGACACGGTCAAAGCGGGCGATGTGCTTGCCCGAGTGAATGCCACAGATTACTCGCTCCAGGTCGCTTCGTCCAGCGCTGCCGTGCAGCAGAGTGCAGCAAATCTTAGCAAGGTAAACAATGGCGCGAGAGAGCAAGAAGTGACACAGGCGCGTTTGCTTGTGGAGAAGGCAACAGTAGGACTGCAAAAAATGCAGGATGATTTCAATCGGATTGAAAAGCTCTACCAGCAAAACGCCATTTCCAAAAGCGAGTATGAAAGTGCACAAAATGGACTGACGATTGCGCAAAAGGATTTGCAAAACGCACAGCAGTCTTATTCCCTGATTACTCAAGGAGCTCGTTCGGAAGACAAACAGTTGACACAGGCTGTCTACAATCAGACGGTTATCGCCAAAGAAGTGGCAGCCAATACACTTGCCAAAACGCAGCTTCGTTCGCCGATTAACGGGACGATCATTGCCAAGCTCTCGTCTGCGGGCAACTTGGTTGGTTCAGGTACCCCTGTCTATCAAGTCGGCAACATCGATACATTAAAAGTCGTATTGCCCGTTCCTGACCGTGAGATTTCTGCATGGAAAGTAGGCGAGGCGATTTCCTTAGACCTGTATGGTCAAAAACGGGATGGCAAAGTGACCAAAATATTTCCCGCCACGAACCAAAATACCGGAACGATTGGCGTAGAGGTTCAAATCGCCAACCAAGCTCGTGACTGGTTTGCTGGTCAGGTGGTGAAAGCGACCAAAACGGTAACGGGGCAGGAAGGTGTCTACGTACCGGTAGAAGCAGTCATCAGTAGAGGCAAAGATGACGCGCATGTCTTCGTCAATGCAGGCGGGAAGGCTGTCAAAACAAGCGTAGCCATCGGGCAGATTGTAAGTGACAAGCTCGAGATCAAGAACGGACTAAAAGAAGGAGACCAACTGATCGTCAAAGGGGTGGACCGTTTGTTTGACGGTGACTCAATCGAGGCGGCAGGAGGTACACAGCCGTGATCAAGTACATCGTACAAAAGCGCAAAATCACGCTCCTGTTTTTCAGCATGATTGTACTTGTAGGCTCCCTCAGCTTTTTTCAACTGCCTAAGCAAGAGATGCCGGATATTATCGTGAACATGGCGACGATCACGACGGTTTATCCGGGAGCTTCGCCGGAAAAGGTCGAGCAGGCTGTTACGAAAAAGCTGGAAGAAAAAATCAACGAATTGCAAGGACTTAACTATATATCATCCTCATCTTCCCTCGGAGTCTCTTTTATCATGGTGGAAGCGAAGAGTGACGTAGACCCGAAGCAAAAATGGGATGAATTGCGGAAGAAGGTAAAGGACGCAGAGGCTGATTTGCCAGCAGATGCGAAACAACCGATCATCAATGATGATTTGAACCGTACGTTTGTCCAATCGTTTGCGGTCACCGCTGACTCACGCGAGGAATTGTACAGCATGCGTACCATGCTGAAATCGTGGAAGGAACAGCTGCGCACCATTCCAAACGTAGCGGATGTACTGGTGGAAGGTCTACCGGAGCAGGAAGTCCACATCGAGGTTGATACGCAAAAGCTGAGCCAATACGGGATCACGTGGAGTCAGGTGATGATGGCTGTCAAAAAGGAAAATGAAAAAATCCCGCTTGGCGACCTGACCACAGAAAAACGGACCTATCAGCTCAAGCTGGCGGAAAATACAGATGTCGAAGAACTGAACAAAGTCATTATCTCCCGTTCAAAAGAGGGCTTCCCGATCTATCTAAAGGACATCGGATCGGTCAAAATGTCGACGGAGACGGTGAAAACAACTTCGTATTTCAATGGGAAGCCTTCAATCACGATCAGCGTTAATGCAGAGACGGGAAGCGATGTACCGTCCTTGCAAAAGCGCGTAGACGAGATGATGGTGACTCTGGATAAAACACTTCCGGCAGGGGCCGAGAGACACTCGATTTATAGTCAGAATGAACGTGTGGATGAGCTTTTTAGCGACCTGACTCGGGAAATGATGATTGCCATTGTCGCAGTTTTGGTGGTGTGTGCGCTCGGATTAAACCTGATCACATCGTTGGTAGTAGCGATGGCGATTCCGATTTCCTTGGCTGTGGGGCTTATGTTCCTGCCATCTATGGGTATTTCACTCAACATGATCTCGATTGTTTCCTTGATCATTGTGCTCGGGATCTTGGTCGATGACGCCGTAGTGGTCAATGACAATATCGAGCGGCGACTGTCTGTCCTGGGTGAAAAACCGATGGCTGCGGCGGTTAATGGCGCCAAGGAAGTATCGATTTCGATTACGACCGCTACGCTGGCTACGATTGCGTCATTTGCTCCTTTGATGTTTCTTAGTGGAAACGTCGGGCAGTTCATTCGTCCGGTTCCCGTCAT
This sequence comes from Brevibacillus sp. HB2.2, assembly GCF_013284275.1. Lineage (NCBI taxonomy): Bacteria > Bacillati > Bacillota > Bacilli > Caryophanales > Paenibacillaceae > Brevibacillus > Brevibacillus sp. HB2.2. The sequence goes on along the minus strand of NZ_JABSUV010000007.1, from coordinate 97,116 downwards.
TATTTCGATGACGATGCTGGCGTCAATGGTCATGTCACTGACGATCATCCCGATCTTTCGCCAATGGTATGAGCAACGTAGAAAGACTGGCGTAGAAGGGTATCGCAAGCCCGCTGGACTTTTGGGAAAACAATTGTTGCAGCTGACCAAGTGGTATGCGAGCAAGGTCATGCCGAAAATTTTGAAGCGACCACTTTTGGCAGGAATGATTGGCGTTTTGATCGGAACGGCAGCATATGGATTGATACCGCTCACTCCGGTGGAATTGTTCCCGAACGATGATCGCCCGCAGTTCCTCATCGATATCCGTCTCCCCGTGGGCAACAGTCTGGAAGAAACAGATCGGGTGGTGCGCGGGACGGCAGATTGGGTGTTGAAGCAGCCTGGCATTGAGGCGGTATCTGCATACGCGGGAGGCAGTGCACCGAAAATGTTCGGTGGAGATACAGCTGCTGGAAGCGGCATTACCGTCGGACAGCTAGTGGTTCGTTATAATGAAAAAGAGACCCATCTCGAGAACATGCTGGAGCCGTGGACGGAGGAATTCAAAAAACTGTATCCGGAAGCGAGTATCTTGACGAAGCAGCTGGAGGCAGGTCCTCCGGTTGGAAAACCAGTCGTGATTCGTTTTTACGGAGAGGATATTGAGACGCTGCGCTCTCTTTCTGCACAAGCAAAAGAAAAGGTTGCCGGATTAGAGGGCACGTACAATGTGCAAGACGATTTCGGGGTAGAACGCTACACCTTGGAATTTGTCGTGAACAAAGAGCTGATGGAGCAAAAGCTCGTCAACTATACGGACTTGTCCACGACATTACGTCTGGTGAGCGAAGGCATCACCGTCAGCGAGTTTGATACAGGCTCAGACCTGATCGATATGAAGCTGTTCTTGCAAAAAGGCGAGGAAGACCCTGCATTGCTGTTCCAGCGGCTCAGCATCGCCAATGCACGTGGAGAGCTGATCCCGTTATCACAGCTGGCGGAGGTAAAACCGACTTTCAGTACACAGACGATCCCGCATCGCGATTTGTCGCGGAGCGTGACAGTTACCAGTGATCTGAAAGGGAGAACGGCGACAGAAGTAATGACTGAGATCAAGCCGATGCTCGATAGTATGTCCTTGCCTGAAGGATACCGCTATGAGATTGGCGGCGAGACTTCCGAGCAAACTGATATTTTTATCGACATGGGCAAACTCTCGATTCTTGTTGTTTTCCTGATCTTGATTTTGATCGCGATGCAATTCTATTCCTTGACGATCCCTGTACTGGTTACAAGTACGATTTATCTCGCTGTTTCGGGGAGCTTGATCGGCTTGTTCGTGACCCAGACACCACTTGGCTTTATGACAATGATGGGGATTATTGCGTTGGCGGGCATCGTGGTGCGTAACGGGATCGTTTTGATCGAGTTCATCGAGGAAGCACGTCATACAGGCATGGAGCTGAAGCAGGCAGTTATTTCCGCATGTGAGGCACGACTGCGGCCTATTCTATTGACCTCGCTTACAGCGATTGCTGGTATGATGCCGTTAGCTATTTCTGGTGACGTTTTGTTCAAACCACTTGCGGTCACCATTATTTTTGGCTTGGCATTCTCGACACTTTTGACCTTGATCGTTGTGCCGTCCTTCTATACCGTTCTAACGCAGCACAAGATCAAAAAGCTGGCGAAAAAAGCCGCGAAGCGCCCGGATTTATATGGGCCTGAGGCAGAGACTCTATAATGCAGGCAACAGCGGCAAACTCTCCGATTCATTTCTTTCGGGAGTTTGTCGCTGTTTTTTAGTAAGATTTTCTTGCTTTTCGCCAGCCGATTATCAACAGAGCAAGAACCAGTATGAGAAAACCAAGTACACATAAAGCCCAGATTGACTGTAGCAGCATGCTTTGGTTGACCAGCCAGGGAATCTCCTCCAGAGGCATGTTTTTCATTTTGGGGAGAGAAGGGATGATCATCGCGTCCGCATAAATGTGCAGGATGATCGGAGCTAGCAATCCCCAGCGAAGTGCTGCCCATGCCCACAAAACACCAATGAGAAACGATTCAAAAAGAATTCCTAGACCATGCCCAGGTACGTGATAGTAGGCGAAAATCATGGAAGGAATGAGTAGATACATCCACCTCGCACCAGTGGGCATGTCTGTGCTCCTTCGATAGATGAGTGTTAGCAAAAGAAACGGGATGCCGCGAAAGACAAGCTCCTCCCACAAAGGATTATGCCAAGTGGCAAACACAAGCAGATTTGCTTTGCCAGCGAGTGACTGTGCACCGATTGGCTGCGTGGTAGACCATCCGCTAATCGCCTGAAAGGCAGCTCCAGCCGCTTTTGCCAATAAGAGCCCGACAAGGATGAACAGAAATGCTTGCCCCAACTTTTTCCCCCGTACAAGCCATAAGATGCCGCCAGCGTAAATCAGCGAGATCACACCAAAAATAAGCCAGCCAGGAAGTGGGACAGCGACCTTCCAGTCGGTTTTCGGCCAGAAGAGTAGAGAAACGGAAACAGTTTGTCCGAAAAAACCTGAGGAGAGAAATTGCCCCCAGGAGGCGAGCAGGGGCAGGAAGAGCATAATTATCAAGAGAAGGAGTAAAAGTGGGTTTTTGGTTACATATCGAAATGTAATTGTCCACATTTGAATAAACCTCTCATTCCAACCATTTTTTCCTATATTATCCTACATGCCTTTTACTCGGTCTAGATGGAAATAGCATTCTTCAGATTTTTGTAAGAGTTTGTTTAAGCAAGAAAAGGTATCAGACGTATGATATGATAGAATCAAAATTCACTGTCAGTAATAGATAGAAAAAGCAGTACAGGAAGGGAGTGTCCAGGATGCAACAGCCCCAGCTTCTTCATGAAGAAAAGGTATTCAAAGACCCTGTCCACCGCTACGTCCACGTGCGGGACAAATTCATTTGGGATTTGATCAACTCGGCAGAATTCCAACGTTTGCGCAGAGTCAGGCAACTGGGCACCAGCTTTTTTACGTTTCACGGTGGAGAGCATAGCCGCTTTAACCACTCGCTTGGCGTGTATGAACTGATGCGCAGAATTTTGGAGACGTTCGAAGGCCGTATTCAGTTGACCTACGAGGAAAAGCTGCTGTGTCTATGTGCGGCTTTGCTCCACGATGTGGGCCACGGTCCGTTTTCCCATTCGTTTGAAAAGGTGTTCAAGTATCACCACGAGGATTGGACGCGCGCCATTTTGCTTGGAGATACGCAAATCAACCGAATTCTTCGTCGGTTTGATGATAGCTTCCCGAAGAAATTGGCAGAAGTGATTAATAAGACATACGACAATAAACTGATCGTAAGTCTCATCTCCAGCCAGCTCGATGCCGATCGGATGGATTACTTGCTGCGTGATGCCTACTATACGGGCGTCAATTACGGCAATTTCGAGATTGAGCGAATCTTGCGTGTCATGCGGCCGCAGGAGGATGGCATTGTCTTTAAATTCAGCGGGATGCATGCTGTCGAAGACTACATCATGTCTCGCTATCAAATGTACTGGCAGGTCTATTTCCATCCCGTGACGCGAAGTGCCGAAGTCATCTTGTGCAAAATTTTTCAACGGGCGAAGCTCTTGTTCTCCCAAGGCTATCCGTTCATGCAGGAGCCTGTTATGCTGCTGCCTTTCTTGCAGGAAAAAGTAGAGCTGGCTGACTATTTGGCGCTTGATGAGTCGATCATTCTTTTCTATATGCAGCTCTGGCGCAGAGAGCAGGACCCAGTGTTGAAAGATTTGTGCGCTCGTTTTTTGGACAGGAATCTCTTTAAATACGTCGAATATAATCCGAGGGATTTCCGCTTGCTGTCTGAGTTGAAAGAACTATTTCAATCTGCCGGAATTGATCCGATGTATTATTTGGAGGTAGACACGACCTCTGATCTTCCGTATGATTTTTACCGTGCCGGAGAAGAAGAGGAGCGCATTCCGATTATGCTCCAAATGCCTTCAGGCGAACTTGTCGAGCTGTCACAGAAGTCAGAAATTGTACAGGCCATTAGCGGAAAGCGGCGTTTTGATTACAAGCTGTACTTTCCATTGGATAAAGTCATGGCTTTGCCGGGGGATCTCTCCCGTAAGATTCGAGAACGTCTGGGAGTGATGGAGGATGCTTAATCGTCACGCCAAGATCATACGCCTGATTGAGATAGTCGGCGAAGTGAGCGGGCGAAAAAAATTACAAAAGATGGTGTACATAGGAAAACATCTGGAGATGGATTTCGATGAGCGCTACGAGTTTCACATGTACGGTCCATATTCGGAAGAGCTGACGCTCAGAGTAGATGAGCTGTGCAACATGGGGCTTCTGGATGAGCAAATGGAGAGTAAAGGTGCCATTCATATGTATCGTTACTCTTTGAACGAAACCGGTCATGATTTTCTCAAGTTTCATGAGGTTGACTTCGGTAGTGGAGAACGTGCGATTTTGCGTATGAACGAGGAGAATTCCCGTTTCCTCGAGCTGGTTTCTACGATTCTGTATTTCAACCACTTGCCCTATGAGGAAATGAAGGGCAAAATCTTTACGTTTAAGAGCAAGCAGCGCTACACCGAAGAAGAGATTCAAAAAGGGCAGGCGTTTATTGAAGAACTGCGTGCGCTGATGAAGGAAGACGGCGGCAGTTCACTTATGCAATAGGAAACATCATACGAGGAAAAGCACGGCGTACGAACTTGCAAGAGTTGTGGTACGTCTTTTTTTTTATACATGTTAGCCAGTCCAATGGGGCTGGCTTTTTTTGTCTCAGCTCGGAGCTGCATAATACGGGCATCGTTCTTTGACAAGTGCATAGGTTATGAAACATTTTGATTCGCGAAAGGGAGATGGACGTGAGTAGAAGCAAACAATGGTGGCTGTGGATCGTGCTCGGTGTTGTTATGCTTGCCGTCGGTATAAGTGCGTGGTGGGGTACAGCCAGTGCACAAGAAGAAGTAAGGGTGGTGTACGTCTATAGTGATAGCTGCGGATATTGTACGGAGTTCGGCCCGACATTTGAGAAAGTCGTGAAGGAGTATCCACCTGAAATGATCCAACGACTGGATATCCATGAGCAGAAAGAGCTAGATGAAGCGTCGCGCCTCGGGGCAGAGGCAACCCCCACTGTTTTTGTCGTCGAACAAGGTAAGGTGATCGACAAGCTGGAAGGGGCGGTGCCCGAGAATACGTTGCGAAGCTTTTTGCAAAGGAACCTAAATCAGACTCTTTCTAAAAATGGATAATATAGGTAAAATATCCGGTAAAGAGGGGGTCATTCCATGAACAAACGTGCAATCATGTCATACCTACTAGCAGCTGTTTTCGCAGTGGCAGGGCTTACTGGAGTAGCTAATAGTCAAACCGTACAGGCTGCTGCGTCAGCGAAGGATTACGCTTCACATACAGCAAGGGCAGCCATTGATTTCGGTGTACAGAAGAAATATTTATGGCTGGATAGCAAGGGGAACTTTTATCCGAATAACCAAATCACGCAAGGGCAGTTTATCGCGAGTTTAGTAGCGATTCGCGGATTGAAGGAGGTAGACCCCGTTCCGGAGCTCCCAGCAGGGCATTGGGCGAAGGTGAGCTATGAGCAGGCGCAGAAGGCGGGGATTTTGGCGGGGGTGAAGGTAGAGCCGAACAGGCTGTTGACGAAGGAAGAAACGGCAGCGCTGGTGTATGCAGCGTGGAAGCCGATTCGGGGTGAAAAGAATCCGAATTTAACCAATACTGGGGCGCTTATCACATGGGGATGGATGAAGCCAGCACCTAGTGGTCAGCCCAAATTTCGTGAGGATTTGCCTGTGACGCGAGGGGAAGCGGCGGAAATTTTGCGTTATTTGTGGAAGGATAAATGGCAGCTTGAGCAAGGGGCTAAATATGCGGATGAGTTTCATAAGAGCTTGAAGGTTGTGAATGGGAAGATTAGTGGGAAGGTGCCTAAGGGTGATGGTGATTTTATGATAAGGGCGATGTTTATCACAAATCAAAATGGGAGAGAAGGGTTCTTAAATAATGAAACGTTTAACATATCATTAAATAATATCAGTTCTTTAGCATTTACTATCATCAACAAAGATGACTCTACTGATGCAGGAATTTATCTGTATACGAAGTTACCAAAATTAGAAAGATCCACGAACAACCAAAGATTTCATACGCCGAGAGGTACAAATTAAATGGGAAAGATTTGGACTAAACACAGGAGATTATTATTTTCTGTGCTTTCTTTTATCCTTTTGTATGGGGTGTCTACTATTCATCCCAAATATGTAGAGGCTGCTCCAAACTTGCACGGCATTGTTGTAGCTACTGTTGATTCAAATAAAGAACTTGCACCAAAGAATAAATATGATATTCTATCGATCACAGATATTGTGGGTAGGCTCGGTGCTACTATTTCTCAAATTGAAGTAGATGGAATGACTGAAACAACTAGAGTATTAGGCTTTGCAGATACTGATAAAAAAGCTGATAGAGGATGGTACTTCGTTGATGACAGTGAGGCTCCAAACTGGATTAAACGACTTGGAGGTAATCCATCTTTTATCCTTGGTGGAACTGCCAATGTGTATAGTAAGACTGTCTCTAGTAACGAGGTGCCAAATTTCGTACCCTACCAAGCCTACAACCTCGCAGAACTAGCCTCCGCCTCAGGCGGCGCAGGCTACACCAAAGGAGACAACCTCGTCCCAGACGGCAAAGGCGGATACGTCTCAGTAGGCCACTTCCGAACCACCCCACAACCCAGCGGCAGCATAACCACCAACAAAACAAAATACAACCTCAACGAAACAGTTGAGATCCATGCAAATGCCACGGACTTTTCTTACTATGACCGCGGCATTTTTGTATGGTCTTTAAGCGTGATCAACAAGACAACAGGACGTGGATACAAGAGCATCTTGTCTAATCAAAAATTCAACGATCCAAGCACGGTCGTTCCCAAGGTAAACGAGACAAGCAGTCCCCCGGGCTACAAGTGGACCTTTAAAAATACCGACTATAAGCCTACTGGGCCAGGCCTGTATGAAGTATCGCTAACCATCACTGACCTGCATCAAAGAAGCCGCCAAGGATCAAGCAGCATAAGCGTTTCGACACCTTACACAGCACAATTCACAGTGGGTGATGTAACCCCACCGGAAAAGCCTGATCCCGAAAAGCCTGACCCAGGTCCAGCATGTTCAATCGGATCAACAAAAACCAAACTGAACATTCAAGTCGTTGGCGACAAGGATATTAAAGACCACAATGCTGTTGCCAGCGGCGGCTCAGATATTACTGTCGAAAAAAATGCAGATATCACTCTCTCTGCCAATAAACCAGGAAAATACACGATGAATGGTTATGACATGAAGCCTGGAGCGAATGGGAATCGGAAGGTCGCGACAGGTAGAGTGGGTAGCTCTGGACGGGTAAAAATCGTCTACACCAGTGATGATGGAACAGAGTGCTGGGAGAAATATTTGAGAGTGGAGTCGCCAGATGGTGAAGACGCATGCCCCATCGTTACGCTGTCGGCATCTGCAGTAAGAAACGGTCAAACCATTGAGATTATGCCGTTCGATACGCTTACGTTCCGGGCCAAATACACAACCAAATACGGAGATAGCTCGGAGGCATCGCTCAAGTGGGATGTATCCCTTCCAAACGGAAAAACCTATACCTTGCCAGTCAAGGAAAATGACAATGGCAGATGGGGACCCTATGATTCCTCCAGTCTAAAGCTTCCGTTCGGAAATGTTTATAACCCGTACTATTTTCCATTCGAGCGAGGAAAAACGTACAAACTAAAGCTAAACCTCGATGGGACAAAGTGGGGGGAGCGACCTAAATGTAATTGGGAAATAACGATTGTGGTAAAAGATGCTTCCTGCTCGATCGCTGATCAAAAAAAGGTTTCATTTTTAGTACATAGCGAGCCACCTCTGCCATTTTCTCCTGAAGGTGAAGGCATGAATGGATCGGTCAGCTCAGGATTTACATTGAAAGACCCCGTATACATCAAGTATTTTACGAAGGCTGGAGATCAATACGATACTAATCTATCGTTTTCCTCAAAGGTATCTGGTACTTGGTATTGGAAGACCCCCGAAGGAAAAACAGCGTTAACCGACAAGCTTGCAGCGGACGAGCTATTCAGGCTCATGTTGCCGGCAAGCGTAGATGTTGGCGATGAAATCGTACTGCTTTTCGAGTCCGAGACGGGCTGTACGGGTGAGGTGCGATTCACCATTGAATCTGACCAAAAATGCTGGGATATTCTCGCGTCAGTAGAAATCGATCGAAACAACCAAAAGTGGAGCAAGGTTATTCAACGTGGTGAAACCATTGAAATGGCAGCAGATGAGATTCCAGACAAGTATCGGTTTCGGATGTTTTTGTCGGATGATAGTCACTTTTCGATGAGATGGTTTGATCCTGCGTCTGGCTCCTGGGAAAGAAAGAGAAACGGAAAGGCACTCGATAGCTCAAATACCTCCACAAATAGCCACTGGGTGTATTTCCCGAGAGACGAAAATGGTCTTCTTTTAGAAGGACTGTACAAGGTGCAATTTTATTCGACCCAGAGTGACGGCTGTGACGGTCATTTTCTTGTGCAAATCGGCAAAGGTGTTCCAAAACCGGATGGAGAGAATTTACTGATTGTGAAATCGAGCTTTCAAATTGATCCGAAGAGCCCTCAAGCGGCAGGAACGGATGCGACGATTACATTCAACGTGAAGAATGCCGGGAAATTAACGCATGATACGAAATTGGCTGTTCGTTGGGCGAGCTCAGAAAAGGAAACTCGCTTGGACGTGAATGAATTCAAGCCGGGTGAGGTCCGTAAGATCACGGTTCCGACGAAGTATCCGCAAAAATCCGAGGATTTTATTGCCCATATCAACCCTGGGAAATCTATGCCGGAAAACGAGACAATCTGGACAGACAATCGTGCGACTTGGCCAGTAAAGATTGTCGGTGGAGAAGTTCCGGAGTCGCCTGGTGGTGGAGGCGATTTTGATGGCGGTGAAATTGGTTTAGAGATTTATGACAGTGATCGTCGACAGCTACAAAAACTGCCGCTACATGCAGATGGCGTGTGGGAACGTGAGCCTGCTACGATTCGCGTGGTCATTGATCAGTCGAAAATAAACGAAGGCTTCCAAAAAACAGAACAGGAGATCAATCAGAAAATCACGCAATTTAAAGCGCAATTGGAGAGTTCAGTTAGCGGGGAAACGATCAAAAACGTAACTGTCACTGCGAATCCGGGGTGGATTTCAGATGCCAAGAGCATGGCGGTTTATACGCCACCACAGCTTGATCTGAAGCTGACAGGCCCGGGATCGCCGATGCAATGGCAGGTAAGCAGTGCATCTACAGGCTCAGAGGTCGTGTACACAGGAACCACGGTCCCAACACAGACGACTTGGCGCCAAGTACTCCAATCGCAAAAGTATAAGGCTGAAATCAACGGCTTTGTCATCGTGATGGATTATCAGGTCGATTTTGAACTATCCTACGAGAGTTGCGCTATGAACGACGAAGATGAAGAGGTGTGTGAGCCTCGGAACCTCTCCAAAACGATGGCAGGACGCTATACTATTACGGTAAAAGGGGGAGAGCGCTCCTTTGAAGTCTTTGAGCCGAATGCAACAGGCTCGATTCGCCATACGGCCGAATGGGAAGCGTATCATACCAGAGACCGGTATCCAAACAGCCAGCCAAATGATTACTACGCGGGAGAGCGCATCTTGACACAAGTGGAGCTACAGGCTCGACACCGCCATCCCGTGAGTAATCAGTTTCCTGTCGTGACAGCTGCGCGAGCATGGATTTCAGAAACAGGCTTACGCCAAACGCCGTTACAGTCGTTGCTAGCCCTGCAACAAGCGACTCCTCAGCTTTGGAGAGGCCCTTCCTATTCCGCTTCCAAGCTAGGAGCTCGTGAAGTGGGTGTAGATACGCCTTTGATGGGGGATAAACAGCATGGCTTCCAAAAGGATGCGAGTTACGCAGTCTATTACTCTGTTTCCTTTCGTTTTGACGTGAACAAGGGCTTCCCTTATCAAAATAAAGCTTCTGGGCAAGGGCACGAAATAAAAGATTATGCGCTACCCTTCCGCATCATTGCAAATGCATGGGAACGACAAGGAATCCGCAACCATACGACGCAGTAAAAATATTTGCACCCCCTCTCTGTCTTTTTTTACTGTAAAGCTAGAAAAAGGATGAGGGGGATTTTTGTGGGAATAATCACGCGGCGCTTGCTTTGTGTGCTTCTCCTATTCGCTTTATGCTTGGGAAATACAGTGGAACAGGGCTGGGCAAAAGAACGGGAGATATTCGTAGAGGAGGCGTGGGCATGGATCGACGAGGGAGAGGTGCGTTTTCAGGCACAATTATCAGGTACTCCGGATAAAGTCGAGCTGTCTGTCAGTCAGGGCAGCGTCAGTAAAATCCGTTCTTTTCACGAGGAGTCTCAGATTTCCCTCGCTATCATGCCTATGGATGATAGCCCTATCCAGATAACGATGTCCATAGATGATGCGGAAGGGCCGTTACGTAGTTGGGAGTTATCGTTACCTGAACACATAGAGCAGACGGTAGAAAAAATAAAAATCAAAAAGGCGCCTTGGGATGAAATGGCTGCCGATCAGGAAGAGCCGTTAACGTTGGTCGAACGAGAGAGCGAAGACAAAAACGAGGCCCCGCCAGAAGAGGCAGAACACAAACAGGAGCAGGAGCAGGATGCCTCCGATAAAGAGCTTTCGCGGCTAGCAGAGGAATTTTATGCGCATTTTTCAAGCGAGAATAAGCCAGGAGAAGCAGAACTGCGAAATAGAGAAGTTCGCTTTGAGGTAGAACCGAATGATACCTTGGGCAGCAAATCGGACTGGCTATTTGATGGAAAGGACAGCCATGGAAAGATTAGCAGCAAAGATGATGTGGATTTTTGGAAAATCAGAGGAACAACAAATGGACAGATGAATATTTCCCTCACAGATATTCCGGCAAACGAAGACTACGATTTGTATGTGTATGATGAGGGAGAAAGGGAGCTTGCCCGTTCGGAGCAGCATGGAAATGAGTCTGAGCGAATCGAGGGACTGGCACTGGAAAGAGACAAATGGTACTACATCAAGGTCGTTGGAAAGCAGGGCTCGTTTTCGAAAGATTACTACTACCGCTTGCGAGCTGATTTTTCCGCGGATCATGGAGGGGGCAAGGCAGATGGATACGAGCCGAATGACACAATGGAAGCGGCATACAAGCTGGATGCATATAACCGAAATATCGTAGGAAATCTTCATTCAAAGACGGATGTAGATCTTTACAGCTTATCCTTTCCGCTCTCCTCTACTGTAGAGGTCTCTCTCAAGGATATCCCTACTGGAATGGATATGGACGTATTTCTGCTCGACGAGGCTGGGAAAGTCGTCGCTAGTTCCGAGAAAGCGAAGAATTCGGATGAACATATTATCTTCAATGCCTATCCTGGCACCTACATAGTCAAGGTCATAGCCAGCAAACGCTCGGGTTTTACCGCTAACTCGTACAGTCTTTATATAGGAGACAGGACGATTCCGGTTATCTTAATCCCGGGAGTGGGTGGATCGCGACTCGAAGTAGAGCAGAATGGAAAGAGATCGGAAATATGGTTGGGACTTGGCGATAGTCTCATTGGTATTAATGATCCTAAACACCGCCGGCTACTCTCCTTGGAGCCGATCAAGCCAAATAGTATAGATGTACAGCCAGTCGCCCGTGATGCGACGATTCACCCGGAAAAAGATGATTTTTACGCCATCGAATATCTTTCCTATGCACCGTTTTTAAAAGAACTTACTGAACAGTATTACAGCATGGTAAAGGAACTGGAGAAAGCGGGATACAAAAAGCACCGCACCTTATTTGCACTACCGTACGATTGGCGGTACAGCAGCACCAAAAATGCCAAGCTTCTAAAAGAGAAAATCGATGCTGCACTGAAGGCAAGTGGGGCAAATCAGGTGCATTTGGTGGCACATAGCATGGGAGGGCTCTTGGTAAAAGAAACACTTCTATCTAATGTGTCCTACCAGCGCAAAGTGAATCGTGTCGTGTACATGGGCACACCCTTCCTTGGCTCTCCACGGGCATATCAGGCTCTTAAGCACGGATACAATTTTTCGATCCCTTGGCTGGATGAGGAAACGGGGAAAGTGATTTCCTCTTATGCACCTGCCGTTTACGAGCTGCTACCCTCTAAAAAGTACTTTGAAACGGTTGGCTTCCTCAAAAGGAGTAACATTCAGTACTACACCTATGATGATTTTTTAAAGGACAAAAATATTCGCCTCGACTATGCGCCGCTCGTCAGACATGGCGGCCAGATGCATGAAAAGTGGGATAACAAAACGATCAATGTTCCACAGTATTCCATCGTGGGTACCGGCCAAGTAACACTGCTCGGTTACTTTTATGATTCTTTTTATAACGAATGGTCCCCGATTCTCGATCCTGGCGTTGGGGACGGTACCGTTCCGTATATGAGTGCCAATTACGCCCAGAAGGATATGAAAAGACGATACTACGTGAAAGGCGAACACGCCAAGCTGCCGACCATACCAGAGGTCATCGACCAAGTAACGCGATTGCTACAGGGAGATGACGAATTACAACCAGGGTTACGCAATGCTCCGGATCAAAATGCGGACTACCTGTATTACATCATTGCACAAGATGACAAAAGCTTTCCTGAAGTGACGATACACAAGTCCGGACAGACCTTTATGCTCGACGCCAATAAAAAAGAAGTACGAGAAGACCTGTCTATTGAATATCACGATCGTATCGTTGTTATCCATGTTCGAGATGGTGAAGACTTGGAGTTCCAGCCGCCTGTAGCAGTAGAGGGAGCGGAGCCAGCGCGCTTTCTGATCAAACGCTTCTCATCAGATGATTCGGAGCGTTACAAAGAAACAGGCAGACGTTACGTGCTTGATGAGCGTGGACTGGCTGAGGTAGAGGAAACTACGGATTCCAATGATGTGTAATCATCAAAAGCAAAGGGTGTAAGACAATGGATGATAATTGGATTGTCTGGTTCATACTCGGGCCTTTCGTATTCTCATTGATGTTTGCGGGGCCTTTGATTGGTTTGCTCATCGGTGCTTTCATTCGCTTCACGCTAGGCTTTCGAGGCTGGTTTATCTTTCTAAGTGTTCTTTGTATCAGCTTTGTGTACTACCTGTTTATTGTTCCCTCTGACACGATGCTAGGCGAACTGTTAGTCATGAAGGTTGCCATGGCCGTCCATACAGCGATCGTAACGATCCTGATCATGTGGGGCATTGAAAAAATCATCCAGCTCATAATCAAAAAACGAAACACCCAAAAGCCCATGGATAAATAACTGGGCACATAGGCAAATTGCGTCATCGTACGTTTTTCGAGTAGAATAAAAGGAAGGAGAATGATTGTCTGGAGGTTATTCAAATGGATATTTTTGATAATAAAAAAGGCGGCTTTACCATCATGAGTGGAAAAACCGATGTACACGGCGGTTTTGGTCAAGGTGTGCTCGACCTGAATGCTGTGTCCTCGGTCATTATCGATGGGGACGAAGCGTACATTGACATGGGTGCCTTACATGCCAAAAGTTCTGTAGAAAAGGGCATCAAATGGACGACAAATAAAGAAGAAGTACCAAATGGAAAGCCTTATTGGCTCGTTTGGGTAACAGTCGATCGCAATGAAGCCGGTCCTTACTATGCAGGGGCGACTGCGTGCTACATGGAAATCGATCGGGAAGCGCGTAGGGGCTACAAAATTTTGGCGGATCACGTGAATCGCATGGATTACTCCATGAAGAGACGTATTATGCTGACCGATCTATCCGAGAAGGAAAAAGCTGCTCTGAAAAAGCTTTTGATTGAAAATAACGAGGCTATGTATGAGAATTCTACCGAGGAATTAAAGCAAAATTTGTCCTAAAGTTGGAAATCGTGAACGGTCTGTGAACAAATCGTGAAATCAATTGTTCACACAATTGAAGTCAGGTAAACTTATTTCCATATTGTGTTACATGTACACTTGGTCAACAAACAGGGAGAGAGCCGTCACTCTTTCCCTGTTTGTCTTATATAATTGTCAGCGTTCATCATAGTTTTTGGGAAATCGCGGAACACTAATGGGGATTGAACCAAACTGTTTGACGGAAGGGGCGGTACCCATTGGAAGAAGATCTCCGTGGTAATGAACAATCGCATGATCATTTTGTGAGGCACGGTGGCGTCCATTTCCGCACACATGTGACTCCGACCGAGATAAACAATTTTGTACGCAAGCTCCCTGCTGGAAAAAGGGACAGCTTGTTTGAAGTACTGGAACAGCTTGATCATGCCGGTCTGATTACGATCGTCAACGACCATGTTTTTGCCGATGGAGATGGAGTCGTAGGCGGCGGAGACAATCAGAGCACGCTAGGTTAATAGGCATACAAAAAGGACGTACTCGATTAAGAGAAACGTCCTTTTTTCTTTAGTGATCTGGTTTCCACCAACTGCCCATGCGCTGCCAAAAGGTCGAAGAATCCGGCGGCTTTAAAGGTGTTGGTGTCTCGTTTTTTGGGATGTGATTCATGCAATAATCTTGAGGCTCTGTTCCGCTGGCGAAATAAAAGAGCTGTGGATTCGGACAATGCTCGGTCGCCAGTTTTCCAGAAGCGGGATCGATATAGACAGAAACAACACCAGCTGGCATGTCAAAGAGGGCAGGGGGCTGACCTTTGAGCGCACTTTCCATGAACTGGGCCCAGATTTTTTTGGACAGATAGCCTTCCTTTACATCATCGACTTTTTGATTTTTGTCGTAACCTACCCATACGGTCGAAACCAGCTGCGGAGTGAATCCGCTCAGCCAAGCGTCATAATCCGTTGATCCTGTTTTCCCTGCTACCGGTCGGTTCATCTCACCAGCTACGCGATATCCCGTACCGCCTTGTTCAAATACACTTTGCATCATATTGACTAAAAGAGCAGATGCGACAGGATCGGCTACCTGCGTTTTCTCTGGTTTTTCTTCAACCAAAAGGTTGCCCTCGCTGTCCTCGATGGAAGTGATCGCAATGGGCTTCACTGCTTGTCCCTTGTTGACGATTGCTGCATAAGCTGCGTTTAACTCTAAGGGAGAGACAGGTGAAGTTCCCAGTGCGAGAGAGGGAACTGCTTGCATCGAGCTGGTAATACCTAATTGCTTTGCCTGATCAACCACTTTTTGCGGCCCGAGAAAATCAATGGTCTTGACGGCATAAATATTGTCGGAGGTTTTGATTGCTTCACGCATGTTGATCAGTGCGTTTGGATATTTTCCACCAAAATTCCCGGGAATGTACTGCTTATTGTTATCGTAGGTAAAAACGGTCGGTTCGCTTTTCATCAACGTGAGCGGTGTATAGCCGTTTTGCAAGGCTGACAAATACATGATCGGCTTGAAGGAGGAACCGGGCTGGCGCTTGCTAAGCACGCGATTGAACTGACTCACCTTGTAGTCACGTCCACCTACCATCGCTTTGATATAGCCGGTAGCAGGGTCCATGGCGACGAGGGCTACCTGCAAATTCGGATTATTCTTCGGTAAGACGGAGGCAACAATATCCTCGGCCTTTTTTTGTACAACTGGATCAAGGGTCGTGTGGATTTTGAGACCGCCATGAATAAATTTTTCTTCGTCAATGCCATATTTGTTTTTTACCAAAGTAGCGATGTAATCGCGGAAATAAGGAGCTGGCTCGGTTACCTTATCGTTTGCTCGCTGCTTCAGCTTGATTGGTTCCGCGTAGGCTTGCTCTGCTTCCTTCGATGTCAGTAGATT
Organism: Brevibacillus sp. HB2.2; assembly: GCF_013284275.1. Classification (NCBI taxonomy): domain Bacteria; kingdom Bacillati; phylum Bacillota; class Bacilli; order Caryophanales; family Paenibacillaceae; genus Brevibacillus; species Brevibacillus sp. HB2.2. Next base: position 81,277 of record NZ_JABSUV010000007.1, on the reverse strand, counting down.
GTCGCGCTCCATCGCATCCAAAATGAGCTTTTGTCTGGCTTTGGCGCGTTCCAAATCGACAAAAGGTGAATAATAAGTAGGACCCTTAGGGATACCTGCGAGCATGGCGCTCTCTGCAACCGTCAAATCTTTGGCGTCCTTGCCGAAATAGGTTTGGGCAGCAGCTTGTACGCCATAGGCTGAATGACCGTAATAAATCTGATTCACGTACATTTCTAATATTTCATCCTTGCTGTAATTCAGTTCAAGCTGAATCGCAAGCAGGGCTTCCTTGATTTTTCGCTCCCATGTCTTGTCCAAACTGAGGTACAGATTTCTCGCCAATTGTTGGGTGATGGTACTGGCACCTTGACGCATGTCCATGTTAACGACATCGACATAAGCAGCCATGGCTAATCGTTTCCAATCAAAACCGAAATGCTCGCGGAACGAACGATCCTCGATAGCAATGGTCGCATCAAGCAATGCTGGTGAAATCTCTGCAAGCGGCACAGAAATCCGGTTCTCGCCACGGTGCATCGTATCCAAAACCTCTCCATTGGAAGCGTAAATCGTCGTGGTTTGCTTTACAAATGTTTCCGGGAGTGGTTGTGAGCGTAAGTACAAAATGAGCAGCAAGATGGCAAAAGAGAAACATAATAGGCTGAGAATGGTAAATTTTACGAATTTCTTAGCCCAACGCAAATAGCGCAGCAATGGGGCTTCGCGAATGACTTCCATGTGTGCCTCTCCTCCTTTCTGCGGTTGAATAAATAAAATAGGACATACTACGTTACTAGTAGTATGTGTCGCTCGCAAGCTGGTTAAACTTTCCTTGCTAGAAAAATATCTTGCAATTTGGAAGACAGCTACTATAATTTTCTTGTTATATTGTATTTTCATGCGGTTAATTGAAGGAGGTTACATAGCCATGAACATGGAATTGTGGTACACCGAAAAACAGACGGAAAATCACGGGATAACAACGAAAATTACAGAGACCCTATACAGTGAGAAATCCGAGTTTCAACAAATCGACGTAATTCATACGAAGCAGTTTGGTCGCATGTTAGTGCTCGACGGCATGGTTATGACTACCGATGTCGATGAGTTTGTCTACCATGAAATGATTTCTCATATCGCGCTGAATACGCATCCAAACCCGAAAAAGGTTCTGGTTGTAGGCGGCGGCGATGGCGGTGCTATTCGTGAAATCGTAAAGCACGCGTCTGTAGAAAAAGCAGTTCTGGCTGAAATCGACGGTGGCGTCATTGAGTCTTGCAAAAAATATTTCCCTGAGATTGCGAGTGCATTGACAGGTAATCCGCGTGTAGATGTACAAGTCATCGATGGTATTAAACATATTCATGACCACAAAGGTGAGTACGATGTGATCATGGTCGACTCTACAGAGCCAGTAGGACCTGCTGTAGGTCTGTTCGAAAAAGGTTTCTACCAAGGCATCCACGATGCTTTGAAACCAGACGGTATCATGGTTGCTCAAACGGAATCTCCTTGGTTCAACCGTGAACTGATCAAGCGTGTGTTCAAAGACCTGAAATCGATCTTCCCGGTTACTCGTCTCTACACTTGCAGCATCCCTACTTATCCATCCGGACTGTGGAGCTTCACCATCGCTTCCAAGCAACATGATCCGTTGGAAGTAGACCCAGCGAAAATCAAAGATCTGGGCACCAAATACTACAATGCGGAAGTTCACCACGCTGCTTTCAAACTGCCTAACTTTGTGGCTGAGCTGACCCGCGACTAATCGGGGGAGAACTACACCTATGCGTTTTGACGAAGCATACTCTGGAAATGTCTTTATCCGTAGTCACGGGAATTACGAAGAAAGCCAAGCGGTTATTTACGGGATGCCGATGGACTGGACAGTGAGCTTCCGTCCGGGCTCTCGTTTTGGCCCTGCCCGTATTCGTGAGGTTTCTATCGGACTGGAAGAGTACAGCCCGTACTTGGACAGGCTGTTGGAAGACATCAAATACTTTGATGCAGGCGATATTCCACTTCCTTTTGGAAACGTGGAAGGTAGTCTGGACGCGATCCGTACATTCGTGGCAAAAGTATTGGCAGATGGCAAATTCCCATTGGGTCTTGGCGGAGAGCACTTGGTTTCCTGGCCAGTATTCCAAGCGGTTTATGAAAAGTACAAGGACATGGTCGTATTCCACTTTGACGCGCATACAGACCTGCGTGACAACTACGAGGGATACGAATACTCCCACTCCACCCCGATCAAAAAGGTATGCAACCTGATCGGTGGTAAAAATGTATACTCTTTCGGAATCCGTAGCGGGATGAAGGACGAGTTTGAGTGGGCAAAAGAAAACATGCACCTGTACAAATACGATGTACTGGAGCCAGTGAAGCAAGTGCTGCCTACCATCGGCAACCGTCCGATCTACCTGTCGATCGACATCGATGTATTGGACCCTGCGCACGCTCCAGGAACAGGTACTACAGAAGCAGGTGGCATCACGTCTCGTGAGCTGCTCGATACCATTCACTTCATGGCAAACAACGGTGCGAATGTCATCGGTTGTGACCTGGTGGAGGTTGCTCCTGTGTATGACCACAGTGAAATGACGCAAATCGCGGCGTCCAAAATCGTTCGCGAGCTGCTCTTGAGCTTTGTAAAATAAGATATCTGTGTAAATAAGCCTCCGGTTTTGAAAAAGAACCGGGGGCTTTTCCTATTGGTGAGAGAGATTGAACTAAATTAATAAACATTTTAGTTTACAAAGTATAAAATAGTCAGTACAATCATAATAGTGAGATGATTGAAAAGTCGACGGAGGTTTTCTTACAAAGGAGTTGTCTGCATGAGAGAGGTATTTGCCTACGCACCATTTCGAAAGCTGTTCTTTTCCAATTTGTTCTCCGGTTTTGGGCAAGGCATGACGATGATCGGGATTGCCTGGTTCCTCGTGGAAACGACAGGCTCTGCTCAACTTTTGGGCTCCACGATGTTTACTTCTGCGGTACTGATGTTTTTTATTGGGCCGTACATCGGGACGCTCATCGATCGTTACTCCCGCAAGAAAATGCTTCTAATCGAAAACTTGATCGGATTTGGCGTACTTGGCCTGCTCGCGATCTGGGGCTTTTTCGGAGAGTACACCGAGTGGATGCTGATTGTTATCTATTTGACGACGACCTTTATGTACCAGATTCATTACCCGACGCAGTCCGCGTTGGTTCAGGAGACGTTTGAGCCCAAGCACTACAATAGCATCAACAGTCTGCTCGAGATCGAAGGACAGACAGCATCCGTTCTTGCTGGCGCGTTTGCGGGGATTTTGCTGAGTTCCTACGGGCTGCATGTGGTGATTATTTTCAATGCGATTACGTACTTGTTCGCCTTTACGCTGCTGTCTACCATGACGTATACCTTCACACTGGAAAAAGAAGCGAAGCAAAACCAGGGTGTCGCGTGGACGGTGCAGCTGATGGAAAGCTGGCGGTACATTCGGCAAAAGAAAGGATTCCTTCTGTTTGGTATATCCGCACTTATGCCCTTCATTGCTGTTATGGCGACGAACTTATTGAAGCCGGTTTACATAAGCCAAACGTTGCAGGCGGGTGTCTCGGTTTATTCGCTAGGAGAGGTCACGTATGCACTAGGTGCTGTGGCGGCAGGTTTACTCGTTGCGATCGTCGTACGCAAGATGGGGGAGCTGGCAGCCATGATCGGCAATACGTTGCTATTCGCGATTGCCATTGTTGTCATGATTGCTTTGCCGTATGGCTGGGCGCTGATTGCGGCGTACACGTTTTACGGGTGGAGTAACGCTTCTGTGCGATTGATTCGGCAATCGCTCTATATGACAGTTGTGCCGAAGCATCAGATGGGGCGGGTGATGAGCTTTTTCAACTCCATCGGCATGATGATGCGTCTGGTCCTGATTGGTTTGTTTACGGCGATGATCGATTACACGGGGGCAGGAGTCGGATACTTGGTGTTGGCGGGTCTGCTGTTGCTTGCGGCGATCGGGATTGCTGCTACCATGAGATTCCTGCTGGCGGATGCCAAAGCGGAGGCGGCGGTTGCCACAGAAGAGTGATGAAGGGTAGAATGTATGGATAAAAGGGAAGCGAAAGAAAGTGGAGTGTGGAAGCAGCATGCAAGACATACAAGTGAAATTGACGGCACGGCATCATGTCGAAGGCAACTGGGAAGAAACGACCCACAGCTATGAAGGCAAGCGCGTACAAAAAGCATCCGCGTGGTACTTGACCTACAAAGAGCAGATGGAGGGCGTAGGCGAAGTAAGCACGACACTGAAGCTGACAGATACGTCTATTACGCTGGTCCGTCAGGGTGGTGTTTCAACCAGGCAGCAATTCGAAAAAGGAGCCAGCACCCATTCTACCTATCAAAGTCCCTATGGCCCGTTTTCAATGGAGACGCATACGAACAAGCTGCGAATTCGCTACGAGGCAGAGGTTCCTGTACAGGTAGAAATCGCATACCAGCTATGGATGAATGAGCAGTACGCTGGTGAGCATGAGCTGAAAATAGAGCTAGGAAAATAAGCCGCCCTTTGCAAGGGCGGTTTTTTGCACGTACAATAGGAGTACTTGCGGCTGAAGTGAGAGGGGGATACAGCATGTTTGTACTCACAAATGGACTAATAGCCGGTCTGGGTCTTGCTGCTTTTTTGGCACTCGGGGATGGTTTGTTTGATACCAATACCTTTCCCGTTTTAATTGATGTCAGCTATGTACCGGGCATGGAAAACCTGCCCTCTATTGTAGAACTATTGATTCATCTGCTGATTAGTGTGATCGTCGCCTTTTTTCTCATGCACTTTTACCCGTGGGAACGAAAAGCCCGATCGGTACGATACTTGCTGTACTGGATGCTCGGTTTTTCTGTCGCGTTTTTCCCATTTAGTGTGTTAAGTAAATCCCCGATCAGTATGACAGCGTTCCTCATTTGGATATTGGGACATTTACTGTATACCGCTATGCTTGCCATTCAGGTTGGGCGTAATCGATAATAACGTAAAAGTGCCGAATATTCGGCGAAGTGATGATTTTTTGGCAGCATGAATGGAAGGAAGGAGTGAAAGCCAGGATGCCGTTGTCAGATACGGTAGAAATGTTGCAGGCGATCTTGGGTGCTATCGATGAAGGAATTCACGTTGTGGACGCAAATGGCATTACGATTTTCTACAATCATGTCGCAGCCAAGCTCGATGGGTTGACCTCAGAAGAGGTGTTGGGAAAGCCATTGTTGGAGGTTTTTCCTTCACTTGATAAACAGTCGAGTACTCTGCTTCGTGTTATCGATAGTGGCGAATCAATCTACAACCAGACACAGACATATAAGAATTGGAAGGGAATGCGTGTAGAGACAATCAACACGACACTTCCGGTGAGAGTAGGCAAACGGTTAGTTGGTGCAGTCGAGGTGGCGAAGGATATCGGCAAGCTAAAAGAACTGTCGGAGCGCTTGGTTGATCTTCAGGCCAAAATTAGCAAGCCGAAACGGACAAAACGCGCGGTAGATGAAACAACTTTCCATTTCGAAGATATTTTGACGATGAGTGAAAAAATGAAACGCCTCAAAGAACGTGCTCGAAAAGCTGCCCGGACAAGTTCTCCTGTGTTGATATACGGCGAAACCGGGACGGGAAAAGAACTGTTTGTCCAATCTATTCATCACGCATCTGTCCGCAGTAGTAAGCCATTCATCGCGCAAAACTGTGCCGCGCTTCCGGCCGCACTGCTCGAAAGCTTGCTGTTTGGCACGACAAAAGGAAGCTTCACGGGAGCCGATGATCGACCAGGGTTATTCGAGCTGGCGGACGGTGGTACTCTATTTCTGGATGAACTAAACAGTATGCCGCTCGATTTGCAAGCAAAGCTGCTACGAGTCCTCCAGGACGGTCAGATCAGACGGATTGGTGGGAGCCATTCGACCAAAGTGGACGTACGGGTAATCGCCGCAGTCAACGAAGCACCGCAGTCACTCGTGGAACGAGGGGTCATGCGAACTGACCTATACTATCGGATCAACGTCGTCTCTTTTGAACTGCCTCCATTGCGAGAGCGCAGAGAAGATGTGGATATGCTGATCGATCATTTCTTGGAAAAGTTCAACCAGATCTTCGGTATGAATGTGCGTGGAATCAGCAGTGAAGTGGCTAGTTTGTTTGCTGCGTATGAGTGGCCGGGGAATGTCCGTGAACTGGAGCATGTCATAGAAGCAGCCATGAATATGGTAGAGTCGGACATGATTTTGTTGGATCATCTTCCGGCTCATTTGCTGGAACGCTCGCAGTCTGAGAAAAAGGAAGCACCAATCTCGGCTCAACTCCTACCCAAGGAAGGCTGTACGCTGCCCGAAATTTTGCGTGAGGTAGAGGAAAAGGTGATCAAAGAGGCGATGCAGCAAACGGACGGCAATGTACTTCGCGCCGCCAAGCTCCTGGGCATCCCAAGACAGACACTGCAATACAAGCTCTCGCAGCGGATGATCCCTCCCTGTTGAGTGCCGAAAATTCGGCAGACTCGCGAAGGATCAAATGGATAAGAAGTGCTCACAAAACGCTCTATTCCTTATTTTCTAAATCTTTTGATTTGTTGGCATGGCACTTGCATCTCTTGTTGATTGAGTGAAGCGAAGAGGTTCACCATAAGACGAGAGGAGACGGGATGCACATGACAGTAGCGACAAAACGCGATTGGCGTTCGATAGAACTTTGGAAGGATGTCACGGACGAGCAATGGAATGACTGGATGTGGCAGCTTACGCACACCATCAAGACGGTCGATGATTTGAAGCAGGTAATCAACCTGACACCGGAAGAGGAAGAGGGCGTACGTATTTCTACGCAAACGATTCCACTCAACATCACACCGTACTATGCTCATCTGATGGATCCAGACGATCCGAGCGATCCAGTTCGCATGCAGTCTGTACCTTTATCCTCTGAGATGGTTCGTACTAAATACGACATGGAAGACCCACTCCACGAGGATACCGATTCTCCTGTACCTGGTCTGACGCATCGTTATCCAGATCGCGTGCTTTTCCTGGTGACGAACCAATGCTCCATGTATTGCCGTTACTGTACGCGTCGTCGCTTTTCCGGCCAGATCGGCATGGGCGTGCCAAAGAAACAGCTGGATGCCTGTATCGATTATATTCGCTCAAGACCAGAAGTCCGCGATGTACTGCTCTCCGGTGGAGACGGTCTGTTGATCAATGACCGCGTACTGGAGTACATCATCAGCAGCCTTCGCGATATCCCGCATGTTGAAATTATTCGGATCGGAACGCGTGCACCTGTTGTATTCCCGCAACGCATTACCGAAAACCTGTGCAATATCCTGAAAAAATACCATCCAGTTTGGCTTAATACACACTTCAACCATCCAAAAGAAATTACACCGGAAGCAAAGCTGGCTTGCGAGATGCTCGCTAATGCTGGTGTTCCGCTCGGCAACCAGGCAGTTATTTTGGCCGGTATCAACGATTGCGCGAATACGATGAAAAAGCTGGTGCAGGACCTGGTGAAAATCCGCGTTCGCCCGTATTACATCTATCAATGCGACCTGTCAGAGGGAATCGGACACTTCCGCGCACCTGTCAGCAAAGGTATCGAAATCATTGAGCACCTGCGCGGCCATACTTCCGGCTATGCAGTTCCGACCTTTGTAGTAGACGCTCCACACGGCGGAGGGAAAATTCCTGTCAGCCCAAATTACATCATTTCGCAAGCGTCCGATAAAGTCGTCCTGCGTAATTTTGAAGGTGTTATCACGTCCTATCCAGAGCCGAAGCAATACCACGAGCATGATGAAGAAAACTGCGAATACTGTATCGCTGCAAAAGGCAAAGCAGTTGGTATCGCAGCACTCATGCAAGACGAGGTAGACAATCTGGAGCCGACTGATCTGCCGCGCAACAAGCGTATCAAAGCAACCAAGGTCAAATCACTCGCGGACGTACGCTCGGAGCAAAAGTCCAAGAAAGAGCACACCACTGCCGAGACCAAGGAAGCTTCAGGAAAATAAGCAGGATCAACAGCTACCCGTATAAAGGTAGCTGTTTTTTTCATAAGAATATTTCCAACTCTTCGAAGAGGATGGATGATTCGCAACTTGTGTGTTAAGATCGAGTTGTACCCATTATGAGCGGTCGCTCAGTATCGTTTCATTTTTCGAAAAAAATAAATAGACTGACTGAATACTCATTCATTTATTTCCATGATTCTGATAAGATAGAAAAAACGATTTCCACGTCCAAAGACAAACTTGCAATAGAGGGGAGTAGAAAACATGCTGGCACTCATTAATTTGATCGCCTTTTTCCTGGTTCTCGCTTACGGGCTTTATTTAGCCGGACATGTCGTGTACAGCAGATACTTGTTTATCAAGCTGGGGAAAAAGCCGGATGTGAAAAATGACTTTGGGGCACGCATCAATCTGATGCTGGACAACGTCATTTTCCACAAGAAGCTGCTGAAGGACAAGAAGAGCGGCGTGATGCACGTCGTGATGTTTTACGGTTTTATCACCCTGCAATTCGGAGCCATCGAGCTGATTATCAAAGGGCTTTCGAAAGGCTACGAGCTTCCTTTTGGCAGCGCTCACAAATACTTCTCGGTCATGCAGGAGATCACCACGTTTCTCATTTTGGCTGCGGTCGGCTACGCTTTTTACCGCCGCTATATCGAAAAGCTTAAGCGTCTGAAGCGCGGCTTCAAGTCAGGGATTGTTCTCTTGCTGATCTCCTCTCTGATGGCGACTGTCTTGCTCTCGCTCGCTTTTGAACAAATTTGGCTCGGACATGAGCCATCGGCGTTCGCTCCGATCTCTTCTGTTTTTGCGATCGTATTATCTGCGATTGGAGTAGGGACAACGGGTGCAGTGGTAGGCTTTTACGTTTTCTGGTGGCTGCATCTGATCATCTTGCTCGGCTTTGCGGTTTACGTGCCGCAGTCCAAGCACGCGCATTTGCTGTTTGCGCCTGTCAATGTGTGGTTCAAAAAGCTGGACCCGCCAGGCAAGCTGACCAGCATTAACTTCGAGGACGAGACACAGGAAGAATTCGGTGTCGGCAAGATCGAGGATTTTACACAAACGCAGCTCATCGACCTGTATGCTTGTGTGGAGTGCGGTCGCTGCACAAATATGTGCCCGGCCTCTGGAACGGGAAAAATGCTCTCCCCGATGGATCTGATTACGAAAATGCGCGACCATTTGACCGAAAAAGGTGCTTCGGTGACATCGCGTACACCATGGATGCCGAGCTTCGCTTTTTCACAGACGACTGCCAATCAAATTGCGTTCCAAGCATCTGAAGTAGCGGCGACGGCGGAAGGAGCAACTGCGGTCTATGAAAAAAGCTTGATCGGAGATGTTATCACCGAGCAGGAGCTGTGGGCTTGTACGACCTGTCGCAACTGTGAAGACCAATGCCCGGTAATGAATGAGCACGTCGATAAAATCATCGATATGCGCCGCTATTTGGTTATGACGGAAGGCAGCATGCCAGCAGAAGCGCAGCGCGCCTTGAACAATATCGAGCGCCAAGGCAACCCGTGGGGAATTAACCGCAAAGACCGGACGAAATGGATTGAAGGTCTGAACGGTGAGTACGAGGTGCCAACTGTGAAGCAGGTCGAGGAATTCGAGTACTTGTTCTGGGTAGGCTCGATGGGATCATTTGACTTGCGCAGCCAAAAAATTTCGCAGGCATTTGTGAAGCTCATGCATGAAGCAGGTGTGAAGTTCGCCATTTTGGGTAACGAGGAAAAGAACTCTGGCGATACGGCTCGCCGTATTGGTAACGAATTCTTGTTCCAGCAACTCGCTCAAGAAAATATCGCCCTGTTTGAAGCGTATGAAGTCAAAAAAATCGTCACCTGCGATCCGCATGCGTTCAATACGTTTAAGAACGAATATCCGGAGTTTGGGTTGAAGGCAGAGGTGTACCACCACTCTGAGCTGTTGGCGGAGTGGGTGAAGGAAGGCAAATTGAAGCCAACCAAGGAAGTCAAGGAGCGCATCACCTACCACGATTCCTGCTACTTGGGCCGCTACAACGAAATTTACGACAAGCCACGCGTGATCCTCGAAGCCATCCCTGGCGTAGAGGTGGTCGAAATGAAGCGCAGCGGCTGCGACAGTATGTGCTGCGGAGCGGGCGGCGGCTTGATGTGGATGGAGGAACATGAGGGCTCTCGTGTCAACGTCACACGTACGGAGCAAGCTCTAGAGGTCAAACCGACGGAAATCGCCAGTGCATGCCCGTACTGCCTGACGATGATGAACGACGGAATCAAGACCAAAGAGCAGGAAGATCACGTCAAAACACGCGACGTCGCGGAAATTCTCGCAGACGCCATCTAGGTTCATATCATGCGCAAGTCTCGGTGCTAATCAAGCGACGAGGCTTGCGCATTATTTTTTTGCAAAAAAACTGTAAGATAATGGAGCCAGCTGAATCAAAAAGAGTGGGAAGGGAGTGAGGAAGCTGGGGCTTACAGAGAGAAGCTTAACCAAAACAAAAGAGGCATTATTTGATGAATTGATCCGGCACTATTTGAAAAAGGTGCTGCGACTCGTGTATTTGATGGTCAAGGACCGCAGTCTGGCAGAGGATATCACACAGGAAGTGTTCCTGTTAGCTTACAAAAACTTGGGCAAATTCCGACAAGAGAGCTCGATGCAGACATGGGTGTACCGAATCGCTGTCAACGAAGCGAAAAAACATCTGCGCTCGTGGTCGTTCCGTCACTTGTTTTTCAAATCGGAAGTGGACATAGAGGTAGTCGAGGGGGCAGAGTCGGCTGTTTTGCAAAATGATCTTCGCGCCCGTTTTGCCCGTCTGGTCATGAAGCTGCCGCATAGCTATCGTCAGTTGATTGTTCTTCACTACTACGAGGAGTTGCCCGTAGAGGAGATCGCGGTCATTTTGGATACGTCTGCAGGAGCGATTTATACGAAAATGCACCGCGCACGCCAGAAGCTCAAAGTGCTGCTGGAAAAGGAGGGGATGGAATGAACCTGGACAAATGGCTCGTGGAATTCAAGGAAACGGCTGACCGGACACTGTTGCGCGGAATGGACGATACGACTCGCTTGGAGGAGCGGATTCGCATGAATATCGAGAAGAAGGGCAAGAAAAGGTTTCGTTTCATCTACCCTGTAAGTGCAGCACTTGTTGCGGTTGCGCTTGTCATCGGGTTTACCCCTTATATACTGCAAAAGGAAAGCACGACGAGTATACATTCGCCGAAGGGAACGTCTGCCGAGCCAGGGACCCATCCAAAGCCCGATCCAAAGGCTCACTCGGCTTCTGATGATCAGGTGATTATGGAAACGGTAGATGAAATCGTCGGTGCTTTGCGTGTTGGGTTGACACAAGAACAAATTAAAGAAAAGATTTCGGCCCCTTACACAGTTGTAGAGGATTATGGCGGAAGCGGGGACGATGGCACAGAAGAGTACTGGGGCTATTCGATTTTTGCAAAAGAAGGATATCAGCGAAAAGACTGGACAATGATCGAGACAGAGGCTCTGCTAAAAAGAGACGTGGGCTTGGAGATGTTAGTTGGATGGAAGGATAAAAAGCTTCATTGGTATACCGTAAGCTATGTCCAAGGCAAAGACGTCTATCTTCTCAAACTGAACAGCAACGGGACCATCCAAGAAGATCTTGTGGATTTGAGCCAAGGCGGTACCGGGAGTCCTGCCGCTTCGTCCATATTCGATTTAAAGCCGGAGGAAGAAGATCGTTATTACAATTACATGTATGAAAAAAAGGATGAGCTATTGCGAGGGCTGTCCCCGACTGACATCGTGAAGCTTTATGTAAGAGCAGTGCAAGATGGACAGCTCGAAATGCAGTACGCCTTGCGTATCGTGGATGAAGGCGTGGAGAAGCCGACATTCGAGCGATATTTGAAAGAAGTGAAGAAAAATCCAGTTGGAGAACGAAATTTCTGGAGAAGTAATAAAAAAATGATTGAACTGGGGAGCAAAATTTGGGTTGAACATAAAGAAGATGAAACCATTGTCTGGACTGAGTACAAGAATAAAAGCCATGAGACAACGGGATATATCATGCGGCAAGACGACCAGGGTATCTGGAAAGTAAGATGGAGACCGCAGCAGTAGCAAGAACAGCCTGGCTCTCACAAAAGTCAGGCTGTTCTTTTTTTCATTATTGATTGACTATTCGTACGGAAGACGGCAAAATAAAAGTATGCAAAATGAACGAACGCTCGATCAATTTAGTTTTTATTGATGTGAAACATCATCCGAATGGAGGGCATTCGATGAAAACGGTCATTGTAGGGGCAGCGCGTACCCCTTTTGGTAAGTTTGGTGGCTCTTTGAAAGCGCTATCGGCAGTAGAGCTCGGCTCCATCGTAATCAAGGAAGCGGTAGAGCGCGCTGGTATTTCCGGCGATCAGGTGGACGAAGTGATCATGGGTATGGTCTTGCAGGCAGGTGCGGGTCAGGTGCCCTCACGCCAGGCAGCTCGTAAAGCTGGTTTGCCGTGGAATGTAGCGAGTGAGACGATCAACAAAGTATGCGCGTCCGGGATGCGTGCAGTGACGATGGGGGACCAGATCATTCGGGCCGGGGACGGAGAAATCATCGTCGCTGGTGGCATGGAAAGCATGAGCAACGCACCGTATGCACTGCCAGATGCACGTAACGGAATGCGGATGGGAGATTCGACCGTACGTGATCTCATGATGTACGACGGCCTCACTTGCCCGTTTCATCAAGTGGCGATGGCTGTTCACGGCAGTAATGTGGCGGAAGAGAACGGGATTACGCGAGAAGAGCAGGATGCGTGGGCGCTGCGCAGCCAGCAGAGAGCCGCACAAGCGATGGAAAAAGGACTTTTTGCCGACGAGCTTGTCTCGGTTTCCATTCCGCAAAGAAAAGGGGAGCCGTTGCAAGTAACCGTCGATGAAGGACCACGTCCGGATACCACCGTGGAAGGATTGGCGAAGCTGCCACCCGTGTACAAAAAGGACGGAACAATCACGGCAGGCAATGCACCGGGAATCAACGACGGAGCGGCAGCAATGGTGCTGATGTCAGAAGCGAAAGCACAACAGCTGGGCATCAAGCCGCTTGCGACGATACTGGGACACGCTGCGGTCGGCGCAGAGGCTCCTTATATCGCGACAACTCCGGGGCTTGCGATCAACAAGCTTTTGGAAAAGACAGGTGTCTCGCTTTCGGAGATCGATCTATTTGAGGTAAACGAAGCATTTGCCGCGGTAATTTTGACCAGTGGCAAAATCGTTGGCTGGGACGCAGAGAAAGTGAATGTAAACGGGGGAGCGATTGCGTTCGGACACCCGATTGGCGCGAGTGGCGCTCGGATCATTATGCACCTCGCCTATGAATTGAAAAGAAGAGGCGGCGGCTTAGGGATCGCGGCAATTTGCAGCGGTGCCGCACAGGGTGACGCCATCTTGATTAAAGTAGACTAAGGGAGGCCTTTTTGCATGAACGTACAAACGATTATGGTCATCGGGGCAGGACAAATGGGCAGCGGGATTGCCCAAGTAGCGGCGCAGGCTGGCTTTCGCGTTTTTCTGAACGACGTCCAGCAAGCATTTGTAGAGCGCGGTCTGGCCACGATTACGAAAAACTTGTCACGCAACGTGGAAAAAGGCAAGCTCAGCGAAGCAGATAAGGAAGCGATTCTCGGCCGTTTGACACTGTCTACTGATCTGGCAGATGCGTCTGAAGCAGATTTTGTGGTAGAAGCGGTGACAGAAAACATGGCGGTCAAAACGCAAATCTTTTCCAAGCTGGATGAAGTATGTCCGCCGCATACGGTGCTCGCGAGCAATACATCCTCGCTGCCAATTACTGAGATTGCGGCAGTTACAAAGCGGCCGGAAAAAGTAATCGGGATGCATTTTATGAACCCTGTTCCGGTGATGAAGCTGGTTGAGATCATCCGCGGGCTGCAAACGTCCGATGAGGTCTATCAGCTGACAGAAGATTTGTCCAAACAAATGAGCAAGGTACCCGTGAGCGTCAACGATTTCCCTGGCTTTGTGTCCAATCGGGTACTGATGCCCATGTTGAATGAAGCGATTTATTGCGTGTACGAAGGAGTTGCAACACCGGAAGCGATCGATGAAGTGATGAAGCTGGGCATGAACCATCCGATGGGGCCGCTTCAACTGGCTGATTTCATCGGGCTGGATACTTGCCTCTACATTATGGAAGTACTGCACGAAGGGTTCGGTGATTCGAAATACCGCCCATGCCCATTGCTGCGCAAGTACGTAAAAGCAGGATGGCTAGGCAAAAAATCCGGTCGTGGTTTCTACGTGTACAGCTAACCGAAGATTTCGCAGAAAGGTAGGACGGACATGGATTTTCGATTGAACGAAGAGCAAGAGATGATGCGCCGCATGGTGCGAGACTTTGCCCAGAAAGAGATCGCACCATTCGTCCCGGTGATGGAGGAGACGGACCAGTTCCCACGTCAGATCCTCAAAAAGATGGGCGAAATGGGGCTCATGGGCATTCCGATTGCCGAAGAGTGGGGAGGAGCGGGAGCGGACTTTATTTCCTACATTTTGGCCATTCACGAGATTTCCAAGGTGAGTGCGACAGTAGGTGTTATTTTGTCCGTGCATACCTCCGTCGGGACGAACCCGATTCTCTACTTCGGTACCGAGGAGCAAAAACGCAAATACGTGACCAAGCTTGCGAGTGGGGAATACCTCGGAGCTTTTGCCTTGACTGAGCCGCATGCAGGTTCTGATGCGAGCAGTATCCGAACCACAGCCGTGAAAAAAGGCGATGAATACATCCTGAACGGAAACAAGGTGTTCATCACGAACGGCGGGGAGGCTGATACCTATATCACCTTTGCCGTTACTGACTCGACAAAAGGACCCAAGGGAATATCGGCCTTTATCGTAGACAAGGATACGCCGGGCTTCACGGTTGGGAAAAAGGAAAAGAAGATGGGACTTCACGGTTCCTATACAACAGAGCTCGTATTCGACAATGCCCGTGTACCGGCTGCCAACCTGCTTGGACAGGAAGGGGAAGGCTTCTGTATCGCAATGGCGAATCTGGATTCCGGTCGCATCGGGATTGCTGCACAAGCGCTTGGTATTTGCGAAGCCGCAGTCCAATACGCGACAGAGTACGCGCAGGAACGCAAGCAGTTCGGACAATCGATTGCCAAGCAGCAAGCCATCGCTTTCAAGCTGGCTGACATGGCGACGAAAGCAGAAGTAGCCCGATTGCTGGTATACCGAGCTGCGTGGTTGCGCAGTCAAGGAATTGCTTGTGGAATGGAAGCCTCGATGGCAAAGCGCTTTGCCACTGACTCCGCGATGGAGCTCGCCACAGAAGCCGTACAAATCTTCGGTGGCTATGGCTACACCAGAGAATATCCGGTTGAGCGTCTATTCCGGGATGCGAAAGTAACGCAAATCTATGAGGGCACCAACGAAATTCAGCGAATCGTTATCGCCAAGCATTTGCTTGCTGATTAATAGAAAAATGAAAAGCACATGGGGGAGTGAGCCATATGAATTTCCAACTGACGGAAGAACATGACATGATGCGCAAAATGATTCGCGACTTTGCAGAGAATCAAGTAGCTCCGACAGCAGCCGAGCGCGATGAAGAAGAGTGCTTTGATCGTTCCATTTTTGAGCAAATGGCTGAGCTTGGACTGACAGGGATTCCTTGGCCGGAGCAATACGGCGGAGCAGGTGCAGATTACCTGAGCTACGTCATTGCAGTGGAAGAACTCTCCCGTGTGGATGCCTCCATCGGTGTAACACTGTCTGCACATGTTTCCTTGGCGAGCTGGCCGATTTACAAATTCGGGACAGAGGAGCAAAAGCAAACGTTTTTGCGTCCATTAGCAGAAGGCAAGAAGATGGGCGCGTACTGTTTGACCGAAGCGGGGTCTGGCTCTGATTCTGCTGGAATGCGCACGACAGCCGTACGCGATGGCGATCACTACATTTTAAATGGCACCAAAATCTTCATTACTAATGCAGGTGAAGCAGAAATCTACATCGTATTTGCGGTCACTCAACCAGAATTGAATCATAAGGGCATCACGGCTTTTATCGTTGAAAAAGGCATGGATGGCTTCACGATGGGGAAAAAGGAGAAGAAACTGGGTATCCGTTCCTCGCCAACACTTGCGGTCAACTTTGAAGATGTGCGCGTACCGGTAGAAAATAGACTGGGCGAAGAAGGCCAAGGCTTCAAGATCGCGATGATGACATTGGACGGTGGAAGAAACGGTATCGCCGCTCAAGCATTGGGAATTGCACAAGGGGCGTACGAGCATGCACGGAATTATGCCAAAGAACGCAGTCAGTTCGGCAAACCAATCGCTTCCTTGCAGGCAATCCAGTTTAAACTGGCAGACATGGCAACCAAGATCGAGGCATCCCGTTTGCTCACTTACCAAGCAGCGTGGCTGGAGGATCAAGGTCTACCATATGGCAAAGCATCTGCGATGTCCAAAGTATTTGCAGGAGATACAGCAATGGAAGTGACAACCGAGGCTGTTCAAGTTTTCGGAGGTTACGGCTACACCCGGGAATATCCTGTGGAGCGCTTTATGCGTGATGCCAAAATTACACAAATCTATGAAGGAACAAATGAAATCCAACGTGTCGTGATCAGCAATTTCCTGCTAAAAGAGTAGGAAGCTATCCCGTCTTCCAACACGATTACACACATAGAAAAGAAAAGTTTGGCTTTGTGCTCTTACTCGCGTATAATGATCTGCGATGATACAAAAGTAGAGTGTTTGCGCCTTCTTTTCTATGAGGCGTCTGACCAAACGCTCAGTCGGTTGGAAAGGTGGATTTGGAGTGTCTGAAAAGAGAAAAACGATACCGTCCCTGGTAAAGGACCCAAAACTGATCGAAAGAAGACGAGAGCAGATTATTGAGGCTGCCGTTCATCTCTTCGTTAATAAAGGTTTTCATAAAACGACGACAAGGGAGATTGCCCGGGCGTCTGGATTTAGTATTGGTACGTTGTACGAGTATATCGAGTCAAAAGAAGACGTTCTCTATCTTGTTTGCGATGCCATTCATGCGGAGATGGAGACGCGCTTGCGTGAAGCGATCAACTTCAACGGAACAGGCTTGAAAACATTAAAGGTAGCACTAAAAAGTCTGATCCGTGTGATGGATCAGATGAGCGACCGCGTTTTGCTTATTTATCAGGAAGCCAAATCATTGCCAAAAGAAACACTCCGCTACGTATTAGGGCGTGAAGAAGCCATTTCGCATATTTTCGTCGAAATCCTGGAAAAAGGGATTGCCGATGGTTCGTTGCGAATTGACGAAAAGAACGTCAAGCTGATGGCAGACAATATCATGGTTTTGGGCGAAATGTGGGTCTTCCGCCGCTGGGCATTGAAAAAGCACTATACCATTGAGGAGTACACAGAGAAGCAAATTGCCCTGTTGCTTCGCGAAATCAGTGTCTCCGATTAAGAAGAGAGTTTGAAAAGTCTGGAAAACATAGGGTGCCAAGCATACTTCGCGTCTACTGCGCCTTGATCTGCTTGGCCCTGTTTTTCCTCCTTTTTAAACGTATAAAAAGGAGAGTGGAACGATGGAAACGGAAGTGTATCGTCCGCAAAACAAGGTTCGCTTTGTGACCGCAGCCAGTCTGTATGATGGTCACGATGCCTCGATTAATATCATGCGCCGTATTTTACAATCGTCGGGAGTAGAGGTTATCCATCTCGGACACAACCGCTCTGTTGACGATATTGTAACAGCCGCTGTCCAGGAGGATGTGCAAGGGATTGCCATCAGTTCCTACCAAGGCGGTCATGTGGAGTATTTCAAATACGTAATTGATCTATTACGCGAGCAGGGAGCAGAGCATATCCGTGTTTTTGGTGGCGGTGGCGGCGTTATCGTTCCACGCGAGATAAGGGAATTGGAAGAGTACGGAGTCTGTAAAATTTACTCGCCAGATGACGGCAGACGATTGGGCTTGCAGGGCATGATCAACGACATGATCAGACGTAGCGACTTCCCAACCGTTAAGCAGCTGGAGGAAGAAGTAGCAGGCTTGCGCGAACAAAACCATCAGGCGATTGCCCGGCTTATTTCCGTTGCGGAGTATGCAGTGGACCAGCCTGTATGGACAGAACCTCTCCGAGAAAGCTTAGTGGAAGCTGATTCAACCATACCGGTATTAGGGATTACAGGTACGGGTGGAGCAGGAAAAAGCTCATTAACTGATGAGCTTGTTCGTCGATTTATTCGCGTTTATCCCGAGAAGACGGTTGCGATCTTGTCTGTCGATCCATCCAAGCAAAAATCAGGTGGAGCGTTACTTGGCGACCGCATCCGCATGAATGCCAATTCGACACCGCGTGTTTACATGCGCAGTCTCGCTACTCGCAAATCAGGCATGGAGCTGTCTGCTGCATTAAAAGACGCCATTCAAGTAACCCGTTCTGCCCATTTTGATCTGATTATTGTGGAAACGAGCGGGATTGGTCAGGGGGATGCGCAGGTCACAGAAGTGTGCGACGTCTCCATGTACGTCATGACCAGTGAATTCGGGGCACCATCTCAGCTGGAAAAGATTGATATGCTCGACTTCGCTGATGTGATCGCGATCAACAAATTTGAGCGCAAAGGCTCAGAGGACGCTCTTCGCGAGGTTCGCAAGCAATATCGACGCAATCATCAGCTTTTTGAGCTGCCGGATGAGAAGGTTCCTGTGTACGGTACGATTGCGAGCCAATTCAACGATCCGGGAACGAATGTGTTGTTTGCTGCCCTGATGCATCGAATTGTAGAAAAGACTGGCGTTGACTGGTCTGTAGAGCATTTGGATACGACTCCTGTAAAGATTCATAAAACTTCGTTGATTCCGACAGAGAGAATCAATTATTTGCAGGACATTGCCAACACCGTCCGCCAATACCGTGCCTATGCTGAAGAGCAGTCGTTGATTGCCCGCAAGCTGTTCCAATTGCAGGGTGCAAAGGAGACCGTACTTGCCTCTGGAGATTCTGCCGCTGCCGAGCTGGTGGCGGTACTCGATAAACAAATCGTTCTCTTTGAAGAAAAGCTGCATCCAGAGTGCCGACGTATTCTCGAGAATTGGCCGAAGCTGAAGGAAGCGTATCGGAAGGATCAATTCGTCACGAAAATTCGCGACAAGGAATTGGTTACCCAGTTGTTCAGCGTATCTTTGTCCGGTACACGCATTTCAAAAGTAGCCGTCCCTGATTACGAGGATTGGGGCGAAATTTTAAAGTGGTCGTTAAAAGAAAATGTTCCAGGGGAGTTCCCGTATACCGCAGGAGTATTTCCGTTTAAACGCGAGGGAGAAGATCCCAAGCGACAATTTGCAGGCGAAGGTACTCCAGAGCGGACGAACAGACGCTTTCACTTCCTATCTCAAAATGATGAAGCGAAACGACTCAGTACGGCTTTTGACTCGGTAACGCTGTATGGTGAGGACCCTGACTACCGCCCGGATATTTACGGAAAAATCGGTACGAGTGGGGTCAGCATTTGCACCTTGGATGACATGAAAAAGCTGTACGCCGGCTTTGACCTTTGTGCACCTAGCACCTCTGTGTCCATGACGATCAACGGTCCTGCGCCCATGATTTTGGCCATGTTCATGAATACGGCGATTGAGCAGCAGCTGGATGCTTTTGTCCAAAAAGAAGGGCGTCAGCCTACCGAGGACGAAGCGAAGCAGATCAGAGCGTACACGCTGTCGACTGTTCGCGGAACCGTTCAGGCAGATATTTTGAAAGAAGATCAGGGGCAAAACACGTGCATCTTCTCGACAGAATTTGCCTTGCGGATGATGGGGGATATCCAGCAGTATTTTATCGATCAGAAAGTGCGGAACTACTACTCCGTGTCCATTTCTGGCTACCATATTGCGGAAGCGGGGGCGAATCCGATTACGCAGCTTGCGTTTACGCTGTCTAACGGATTTACCTATGTCGAGTACTATTTGAGCCGCGGCATGAACATCGATGACTTTGCGCCGAACCTGTCCTTCTTCTTCTCCAATGGTCTCGATCCGGAATACACCGTGATTGGACGTGTGGCTCGCCGTATTTGGGCAACGGTGATGAAAAATCGTTATGGTGCAAATGACCGCAGCCAAAAGCTGAAGTACCACATCCAGACATCTGGCCGTTCTTTGCACGCGCAGGAGATGGATTTCAACGACATCAGAACGACCTTGCAGGCCTTGATTGCCATTTACGACAACTGTAATTCTCTCCATACGAATGCATACGACGAAGCGATTACGACCCCAACAGAGAACTCTGTGCGGCGTGCGATGGCAATTCAGATGATCATCAACAAGGAAATGGGCCTCGCAAAAAATGAGAACCCGCTTCAAGGGGCATTCATCATCGACGAGTTGACTGATCTGGTAGAAGAGGCAGTTATGCAAGAGTTTGAGCGGATTAGTTCTCGCGGTGGTGTGCTCGGGGCGATGGAGACCCAATACCAGCGCGGCAAAATTCAAGACGAGTCCATGTATTACGAGATGAAAAAGCATACGGGTGAGCTGCCAATTATTGGGGTGAACACCTTTATCAATCCGAATGCGTCTGAGGACGATTACGAGATTGAACTGGCTCGTGCGACCGAAGAGGAAAAAGAACAGCAAATCATAAATCTCCGTGCATTCCAGGAGCGCCACAAGGATGTGTCTGCGGCTGCACTGCGGCGCCTTCAGGAAGTGGCTATGGCGGGAGAGAACATCTTTGCCGAGCTGATGGAGACGGTAAAAGTAGCATCGCTTGGACAAATCAGTGCTGCCTTGTATGAAGTGGGCGGACAATACCGCAGAAATATGTAAGACAAATCCCTCGGTAGCGATTGCCGAGGGATGTCTTTGGTTTTGATGTCGACAAGAATTAGGCGGCCCCCGTTTGAAAGCCTTGCATTTTCGTCTAAAATAAGGAATACTGTATGATAGCCTTCTTATGTTGTACGATGTACAATCAAAGAAATCGATATCATTTATGAATGACTTATACGAGCCTGCGTCCCCCGAACAGGGCACCGGGTCAGTATTCAAATCAATCGTTTTCATATGGAAAGGACGTGCCCTGAGTGAGTCAATTGTTTGCTCATATTGATTCCGAGAAACTGAGTGAGATGGCGTTAGTTGACATTGCGTATGAAATTTTGCGTCAAACTAACCGCACTTACAACTTCCGCGAGCTGATGAATGAACTGGTTGCAGTACGCAAGCTGACAGATGAACAACTCATGGCAATCATCGCGCAAGTATACACAGAAATTAACATTGATGGCCGTTTCGTATGCCTTGGTGACAATGTATGGGGATTGAAACGTTGGTACCCAACTGACACCGTGGAGGAAACTCAAGAGGGTGGCGGAACGAAGAAGAAGAAAATCGTCACGGAAGACGACTTCGACGATTACGATACCGAAGACGAAGGTGTCGAAGAATACGAAGAAGACGATGTTGTCATCTTTGAGGACGAAGAGGAATTCGTCGACGAAGATTCTGAAATCGAAGAAGAAGAAATCGATGGAGAAATCGACGAGGAAGAACTCGAAGACGAAGAGGATGAGATGTTCGAAGAGGACGAAGAGCTTGAGGAAGAGGAATCCGACGAAGAGCCCGACGACGAAGACGAGAAATAGGTCCTTGACTTCCGCTTGAGGGACAGATAAAATACTCCTTGGGCTTCACATGAAGAAGGATCAAATATGGGAAACTATAAAACAAAAGTGCCCCTACCCCATTTCTTTACGGGATAGGACTCGCTTTTGTTTTTCTTTTTTTTTGGAGCCGTCTTCATTCGATTTTTATAACAACTTAAGGGTGAGGGAAAGAGGGGACGTTAACGATGACGAAGTATATTTTTGTGACAGGCGGGGTTGTATCCTCGTTGGGAAAAGGAATTACAGCGGCTTCTCTGGGCCGACTCTTAAAAAATAGGGGTCTGAAGGTAACCATCCAGAAGTGTGACCCATACATCAACGTTGACCCGGGAACGATGAGTCCGTATCAACACGGGGAAGTTTTCGTAACGGACGATGGTGCGGAAACAGACCTGGACTTGGGCCACTATGAGCGCTTTATCGATATCAACCTGAGCGCTAACTCCAATATGACAACTGGTAGAATTTACTCGACTGTCATCGCCAAAGAACGCCGTGGCGACTATTTGGGAGGAACCGTTCAAGTTATTCCACACATCACGAACGAAATCAAAGATCGCATTTTCCGTGCAGGTCGCGAAACCGGGGCAGATGTAGTGATTACCGAGATCGGTGGAACTGTTGGGGATATCGAGAGCTTGCCATTCCTTGAATCCATCCGCCAGATCAAAAGTGACATCGGTCGTGAAAACGTCATGTACATTCACGTAACCCTGGTACCATACATCAAGGCAGCAGGTGAAATGAAAACCAAGCCTACGCAACACAGCGTGAAAGAACTGCGCAGCTTGGGTATTCAACCAAATGTGATCGTGACACGTACCGAGCAACCGATGACGCAAGAAATGAAAGACAAACTGGCTCTGTTCTGTGATATCGATAAAAACGCGGTAGTGGAATGTGTAGATGCTGATAGCCTTTACGATGTACCACTGCAATTGCAAGCACAGGGATTGGACGATTACGTATGCCGCCACTTGGGTCTGACTTGCCAGGATGCGGATATGACAGAGTGGAAATCGCTCGTAACGAAAATCAAAAACCTGTCCAAAACGACTACCATTGCAATCGTTGGTAAATATGTAGAACTGCATGATGCTTACTTGTCCGTAGCAGAAGCGCTGTACCATGGTGGCTATGCGAACGACTCCAAAGTAGAAATCAAATGGGTGCACGCGGAAGAAGTTACGCCAGAGAATGTTGGCGAACTGCTCGGTGATGTAAATGGTATCCTCGTACCAGGCGGCTTTGGCGATCGTGGTATCGAAGGTAAAATCATCGCTACGCGCTATGCCCGTGAAAATAAAGTACCATTCCTCGGAATTTGCCTGGGTATGCAAATCGCTGTGATCGAGTTCGCTCGCCACGTAGCGGGTATGGATGGCGCAAACAGCTCCGAGATCAACCCGAATACAGCGTATCCGGTGATTGACCTCTTGCCAGAGCAAAAAGATATCGAGGACAAGGGCGGTACCATGCGTCTGGGTCTCGGTCCAACCAAAGTGGAAGAAGGAACGCTGACTGAGGCTGCATACGGAAGCACCTTGGTTTATGAACGTCATCGTCATCGCTATGAAGTGAACAACGAATATCGTGATCAATTGGCGCAAATGGGCTTGCGTTTTGCGGGTACAACTCCAGATGGTCGTCTGGTTGAAATCGTGGAAGTTCCAGAACATCCATGGTATGTAGCGACACAGTTCCATCCAGAGTTCACATCCCGTCCGAACCGTCCGCAGCCACTGTTCCGTGACTTCGTGAAGGCTTCCCTGAACAAATAACATAGGTCGATAAATAGAAAGACGCACCCGCGATGTATGGTCGCAGGTGCGTCTTGTGTTTTTTAAAAGCAGATCAATGGAACAAGGGAGATAGCCAAGCAACCCAGTAGGCGGCGGGAATGAGCAGGAATTGAGCCAAAATCGTTCCGATAAAACGTGAGATCATCAGCCACAGGTACATGTCGCGAATCGATTCCTGCGTGGTTTTCCCTTGCATCGCTTTTTCGGTCAAAAGGGCGATTTGCGGGTCTACCAAAATCGTCATGAAAATCGTGGCAAAGCCGTTGATTAATCCGGAAGACATCAGAACGGTTGCTTTGTAATCTGGGGCTAGCAATGTCGCGTACAACACAGATAGTACACTGCTTGTGTAGATCGCTGTCCCCAATGCATTTAATAACAGCAATCGTTTGGGAACGCCTTTGATTCGAAAGCGTGAGATGGCTTGCCAGCTAGGAATCCGGACATGATGGTGGACGCGTCGGATAGTTTCTACAGTAACTGCCGTCCGAATCATTTGCGGAATCGAGCCCGCTGTCTCCAAGTGCGAGATCATTCGTTTCGATATTTGGACGAAAGTGGGAAACAGTACGATAGCTGCTAAGGTTCCGAGCGAGGACGCTGCAATAATCACGTGCAAATACATGCTAGGATCAAAGTGTTGGATTGCAGCTTGATCCATAAATCCCCCAGTGAATGGTCCTTGAATCAGGTTGGAAGTACGGGAGAGGAGCAATACAATCCCGACCAGAGACAACGCTACAGCGATCCTGCCCGTTTGTACCCCTGCAAAACGGATTCCGAAGGTAAGTGTCTCTGTCGTATGGATAATAAAAGTTAACAAGCAAATCAGCCACAGAGCATCCATAGTGAGTATCTGGCTCCTTGTGTGTAGGGGAAATTGGTTTTTCCCATTATACTCGAAATGAAGCCCATAGGAAATTTTAAGTTGACGTTCAGCAAAAAACGTGAAGGAGTTTCCTGATTTTAGGCGAACCCATAATAATTAAGAAAACGCATTCGTCAGGGGGGAATCAGAATGTTCGACAAACAAGATAAAAAGGTACTGGTTGTGGATGACCAGTATGGGATTCGCATTTTACTGTATGAGGTGCTGGGAAAAGAAGGGTACAAGACCTTTCAGGCAGCAAACGGGAAAATGGCATTGGAAATCGTGGAAAAAGAATCACCAGATTTGGTTATCCTCGACATGAAGATCCCTGGGATGGATGGTATTGAGATCTTGAAACACATCAAGAAGATCAATCAAGAAATCAAAGTCATCATGATGACAGCTTACGGAGAGCTGGACATGATCAAAGAAGCAACACAACTGGGAGCATTGACTCATTTTACAAAGCCGTTTGATATTGATGAACTACGAATGGCAGTACATCAGCAATTAGCTTGTTAGGAACAGACTGCAAAGGTCAGGGTACAAGCGTCCCTGTTAACAAATGCTTGTCTGTGGTATAATAAGCCACATGATTGAAGTCTGCTAGAGGAGGATTTACAAAATGCCACTGGTACCTATGACCGCTTTTACCGAAGACGTCAAAAAGCATAAATACGCCGTCGGACAATTTAACCTGAACAATCTGGAGTTTACTCAAGCGATTACGGAAGCTGCGATGGAAGAAAAATCGCCTGTGATCTTTGGTGTTTCTGAGGGTGCATTGAAATACATGGGGATCGATTATACAGTAGCGATTGCAAAAGTGGCTGCTGAACGCGCAGGAGTTCCTGTTGCTTTGCATCTTGACCATGGTAGCAATTTTGACATGGTTATGAAGTGCATTCGTGCTGGGTTCTCTTCTGTTATGTTCGATGGTTCCCATCATTCGTTTGAAGATAACCTTCGCCTGACCAAACAGGTTGTAGAGGCTGCTCACGCTGTTGGCGTATCGGTAGAAGGTGAACTCGGTACCATCGGCGGGGTGGAAGACGACTTGTCTGTTGACGAGGAAGATGCCACTCTGGCAAATCCTGAGGAAGCAATCCGCTTCTGGGAAGAAACAAAAGTAGACTACGTAGCGATTGCTGTAGGTACAGCACACGGTATGTACAAAGGGGTTCCAAAAATCCGCTACGACATTATCGAAAAAGTAGCGAGCAACATTGGAGCGCCGATCGTTCTTCATGGTGGTTCCGGCGTACCAGACGAAGCGATTATCGAATCCATTCGTTTGGGCGTAGGAAAAATCAATGTAAATACAGAAAGCCAAGTCGCATGCACGGAAACAGTTCGCAAAGTGCTGGCTGCCAAGCCGAATGAGATCGACCCACGCAAATACCTAGGCCCTGCTCGCGATGCGATCAAGGAAGTAGTCAAAGGAAAAATGCGCTTGTTCGGAAGCAGCAACCGCGCGTAACTGGGAGGATAATCATGCGTTTTTTGATTGATACAGCAAACGTTGAAGAAATCCGCGAAATTCACGAATGGGGAGTTCTGGCGGGCGTAACGACAAATCCGTCTCTGGTTGCCAAAGAAGGACGCGATTTTGTAGAAACCCTGAAAGAAATCCTCGATATTGTTGACGGTCCGATTAGTGCCGAAGTCATCAGTACAGATGCAAAAGGCATGATCGAAGAGGGAGAGAAGCTCGCTGCTCTCTCGAAAAACATCGTCATCAAGCTGCCAATGACCGCAGAAGGTTTGAAGGCAACCAAGTATTTTGCCAAACGCAAAATTAGAACAAACGTAACATTGGTGTTCTCCGCGAACCAGGCACTTTTGGCTGCGCGCGCAGGTGCGAGCTTCGTGTCTCCGTTCTTGGGACGCTTGGATGATATTGGTCAAGACGGTATGCAATTGATCGAAGATATTGCAGAAATCTTTTCTGTTCACGGTATCGATACCGAAATCATTTCGGCATCTGTGCGCCACCCTGTTCACGTAACGGAGGCAGCCCGCCGTGGTTCTCATTTCGCTACCATTCCAGCGAAAGTTTTCAAACAACTCATTGCCCATCCACTGACAGACAGTGGCTTGGAGAAATTCCTAGCTGACTGGGCAAGCATGCAAAAATAAGGACACGTGTTGAAAGTCCAAGCACCTTTTCCATTGGGGAAGGTGCTTCTTTCCCGATTACGCCTGAGGAGAGCAAAGCATGGATAAGCTGATCATCAACGGTGGAAAACCGCTCGCGGGGACGGTGACCATCAGCGGAGCAAAAAACAGCGCAGTCGCACTCATACCAGCAGCGTTGCTGGCAGATGGACCCGTTGTTATTGATAATCTCCCCCGTATTCAGGATGTAGGTATTTATCACGAGCTCTTGCAGGAAATGGGAGCTGACGTACTGTTCGAAGAAGACTGGATGGAAGTAGACGGACGCAGTATGAGGCTGATGCTCATGCCAAATGGTCGCATCAAAAAGCTTCGTGCTTCGTACTATTTGTGGGGAGCCTTGCTCGCCAAGTTCGGTGAAGCCCAGGTTGGCTTGCCAGGTGGCTGTGATTTGGGTCCGCGTCCAGTAGATTTGCATATCAAAGGCTTTGAAGCGATGGGCGCCGAAGTGGAGAACAAAAACGGCGTCATGACTATCCGTGCCCAAAATGGACGTTTGCAGGGTGCAAGAATTTATCTCGATCTGGTCAGTGTGGGTGCGACTATTAACATCATGCTGGCTGCTGCCAAAGCAGACGGTGTGACCATTATTGAAAACGCTGCCCGTGAGCCTGAGATCGTCGATGTCGCAACCTTACTCAACAATATGGGAGCAAACATCAAAGGTGCCGGAACGGACATGATCCGCATTCAAGGCGTAGAACGTTTGCGCGGATGCCGTCATACGATTATCCCTGATCGGATCGAAGCTGGGACGTACATGATTGCGGCAGCGGCTACGAACGGCAACGTGATGGTGGAGAATGTTATTCCGAAACATTTGGAGTCTGTAACGGCCAAGCTACGCGAAATCGGTGCGCAAGTGGTAGAGCAGGATGACAGTATTCAAGTCATCGGACATGATTCTTATCGATCAATCGATGTGAAAACGAGTCCGTATCCGGGTTTTCCAACGGATCTCCAGCAGCCGATCACGACCTTGCTGACTCTTGCCAAAGGCTCAAGCATCGTGACGGACAATATTTACAGCTCGCGTTTTCGACATGTAGATGAACTGCGCCGCATGGGAGCTTCCTTGAAGATTGAAGGAAGATCCGCTGTCATCGAAGGCGGCAGCAAACTGAATGGTGCCAAGGTGATAGCTTCAGATTTGCGTGCGGGAGCAGCTTTATTCATTGCAGGCTTGGCAACGAACGGCACGACAGAATTAGAAGGACTCGAACATATAGATCGTGGCTACGAAAACTTGGTGGGCAAGTTGCAAGCCTTGGGAGCCGATATTACTCGGGTAGGCCTGCAGAGTATGGAAAACCACCAGCGTTAACCAATCACCAGGAGAGGAGTCTTCCAGAATGGAACGCAGTTTAACACTTGAACTGGTACGTGTGACTGAAGCTGCTGCTTTGGCTTCTGCCAGTTGGATGGGTCTCGGAAAAAAAGATGAGGCTGACGATGCGGCAACGACCGCAATGCGCAATGAATTTATGAAAGTGCCAATGGATGGCGTCGTAGTAATTGGTGAGGGCGAAATGGACGAAGCGCCAATGCTGTACATCGGTGAACGTCTGGGCCAGGG
Organism: Brevibacillus sp. HB2.2; assembly: GCF_013284275.1. Lineage (NCBI taxonomy): Bacteria > Bacillati > Bacillota > Bacilli > Caryophanales > Paenibacillaceae > Brevibacillus > Brevibacillus sp. HB2.2. Next base: position 53,143 of record NZ_JABSUV010000007.1, on the reverse strand, counting down.
AGTGGCTCCGGCAGTCGATGTGGCTGTAGACCCTTTGGAGGGAACCAATATCCTCGCAAAAGGTACGTGGGGAGCGATTTCGGTCATTGCAATCGCAGACCGGGGAAATTTGTTGCATGCTCCAGACATGTATATGGAGAAAATGGCAGTAGGGCCTAAAGCAGTCGGCAAGGTCGATATCAACGCACCGATTCGCGATAACCTGAAGGCGGTAGCGCAGGCACAAGGGAAAGATATCAGCGATTTGGTTGCTATTGTACTTGACCGTGATCGTCATTCTAAGGTGATCCACGAAATTCGTGAGGCAGGTGCGCGTATTCGACTCATCTCTGACGGAGACGTAGCCGCTGCGATCAATACCGCTTTCCCAGATACAGGTGTAGATATTTTGTTCGGTTCTGGAGGAGCTCCTGAAGGTGTTCTTGCTGCTGTTGCCTTGAAATGCCTCGGGGGAGAAATTCAGGGCAAGCTCCTGCCACAAAATGAAGATGAGATTAAACGCTGTGTCAAAATGGGATTGACGAATCCTCATCAAGTACTGTTCATGGATGATTTGGTAAAAGGTGATGACGCCATTTTTGCAGCGACAGGTGTAACGGATGGTGAATTGCTCAAAGGGGTTCGCTTCCAGGGAACTCGTGCGACAACCAATTCCGTTGTTATGCGTGCGAAAACCGGAACGGTACGTTTCATTGAAGGGAACCACCGCTTAGAACGCAACGGTTTGTAAGAAAATCATTTTTGCATGTATTAGTTGAGCTAGGTTTTTTCAAGAGTAAATAAAGAGTGGTGGATGTATGTTACTTTCTGAACTAGAAGAAAAGAAGCTGACCGACCTCTATAAGCTGGCTAAGGAATACCATATTCCGTACTACTCCCAGCTGAAGAAGAAGGAATTGATTTTCGCGATTCTTCGGGCAAGAGCGGAGCGGGATGGTCTTATGTTTATGGAGGGGGTTCTCGAAATATTGCCGGAGGGATACGGCTTCCTCCGCCCCATTAACTATCTACCCAGCTCAGAAGATATCTACATCTCCCAGTCGCAGATTCGCCGTTTTGATCTGCGGATGGGGGATGTGGTATCAGGAAAAGCAAGACCACCGAAGGAGAATGAACGTTATTTTGGACTCCTTCAAGTAGAGGCAGTGAACGGAGAAGACCCTGAGACAGCCGCAGAGCGTCTTCATTTCCCCGCATTGACACCGTTGTATCCTCAAACCAAGCTCGTACTGGAGACAGCCCCTGAACGTGTTTCCACTCGCCTGATGGATCTTCTCTCTCCTGTTGGACTGGGTCAGCGTGGATTGATTGTGGCTCCGCCAAAAGCGGGGAAAACCATGCTGATCAAAGAAATTGCCAACAGCATTACCGAAAGCCGCCCGGATATCCACTTGTTTGTCTTGCTCATTGATGAACGCCCGGAAGAGGTAACGGATATGCAGCGATCTGTCAAAGGAGAGGTAGTTGCCTCGACTTTTGACGAGTTGCCTGAGAATCACATCAAAGTTGCTGAGCTTGTCTTGGAGCGTGCAAAGCGATTGGTTGAGCACAAAAAAGACGTGGTGATCCTGCTGGATTCCATTACACGTCTCGCTCGTGCTTACAACTTGGTTATTCCTCCAAGTGGTCGAACGTTGTCCGGTGGTATTGATCCGGCAGCCTTCCATCGTCCGAAGCGCTTTTTTGGTTCAGCGCGCAATATTGAGGAAGGCGGTAGCTTGACCATTTTGGCGACTGCTTTGGTTGAGACCGGCTCCCGTATGGACGATGTGATCTATGAAGAATTCAAAGGAACCGGAAACATGGAGCTTCATTTGGATCGCAAGCTGGCGGAGCGCAGAATTTTCCCAGCGATCGATATCCGCCGTTCGGGTACGCGCCGCGAAGAGCTACTGCTCACCAAAGAAGAGCTGGATAAGCTGTGGATGATCCGGAAAAACATGAATGAAACAAATGAGTTTGTAGACTCCTTTATTAAAAAGTTGGCAGATACAAAAACAAACGAAGAATTTTTGCAAACCCTAGAGTCTAAGCAACAAGGCAGAGGGAAAGCAGCTAGCACGACGGTGAGTTCATGATGACTCACCGTCATTTTTTTTGTGGCGTTGGCATACCGTTAGGAAGGGAGCTGGAAAAGAAGGAGGAGATGCTTCATGGAGTACGTGCAAGTTAGCGCTCCGGTGGAGTCACAGATGGAAGCGAAACAAGCGGTCGTGGAGCAAGCGCTATTTCAAGCGTTTAATCCCTATGCCAGTCTGGCTTCACCTGCACCAGCAACGAAAGGAAATTCAGTGGTGTACGCTGTTCGGCAAGGAGATACGCTATCCAGTATCGCCCAGCGCTACGGTCTTTCTTTGAAAAATCTGGTAGAAGCTAATAGCATTACGAATCCCCATCTGTTAAGCGTAGGCATGAAGCTAATCATCAAGCGTGATGAAGTCGGACATATGGTGAAACAGGGAGAAACGCTGGATTACATAGCAAGGCGGTACGGTGTGAGTCGGGAATCGTTAATCGAACGAAATCCGCTGCTAAAATGGCTGTCGGACAACCTGTATGTAGGACAGGTCGTGTATGTTCCTATCGCTAAAGGCAATCCGATGTTGGGTAATGATCCGGAGCAGAAGCGAAGTGCCGTTCAAGCAGCAAGTCGGCAAGTCATCACGAGGATTCGCGGCGGTCTAAGTTGGCCTGTCAGAGAAGCTACGATTACAAGTGGATTTGGAGCGCGTTGGGGAAAAACACATAAGGGTGTGGATTTGTGGAATGAACAGGAATCAAAGACCCCAATTTTGGCAGCGAGGGCAGGAGTTATTGTGGAGGCTGGCGCCAATCGGTCAGGCTACGGGCGGATGGTTGTGATAGATCACGGAGATGGCTTGCAAACCTTTTATGCGCATATGCGTCTGCTGCTGGTGTCACCAGGTCAAACCGTAGAAGCGGGTGAGGTATTGGGATACATGGGGCAAACGGGGAACTCTACGGGCTACCATTTGCACTTTGAAGTAAGACAGGATGATGTGCCAATCAATCCACTTCCCTATCTTGGCAGGTAACCCTATACAATTTACATTGCTTTTTCAATGCGATACAATGGGCAAAGCAAAGAAGCGAGGCGATTTTCCCATGTATTTAGTTTACGCAGATGAAAAAGGCAATGTATACGACCACCCAGGTCTTTTTGCAGTGGCTCGTAACGGAGATATATTGACAGAAATTCTGGAAGAAGAACTGATCCCGCTCCCGGAAGGATCGACGTTGGTTAGTTTGCCGGACACCGAGCCGATCGGAATGGACCCTGCCACAGGTGAAATGGTCAAGTTGGATGGTTGTACAGCAGTAGGTGCACTTGTGCCACAAGGAATTACAAGGCTCTTGCTGCCAGGCTACGTGAAAACGAACAAGGAAAGCAAGCTGCCTTTGTTTGGTTACTCCGCAGTCGTCTGGAAGGATAACCGTTTCTGGGTAACGGGACGTGCGAGTGACGATATTTACAAATGGGACCCATTGAACTTCCCGATGGATGAGCTGCGCCAGCGAGTGGCAAAGACGTTGGAGACGTTTCCGCAAAACCGCATTTTGAACCACTTGTCCCACTGTGCGTTGGAGTACGAATGCTTGACGGCCTCCAATAACTTTTTCAACCGCTGGGAAGGTAGCTTGCCTGTTTCCTATACCTGTAACGCCGGTTGCTACGGCTGTATTTCCGAGCAACCAGATGACAGTGGATTCCCTTCTCCACAGACGCGGATGAACTTCAAGCCGACAGAGGACGAGCTGGTGGAAGTCATGCTGCACCACCTGAAGACACCGGAGAGCATCATCAGCTTCGGACAGGGCTGTGAGGGTGAGCCTTCTACGATGGCTTCCATCATTGTTCCTGCTATGCGTCGAGTAAGGGAAACGACAGATATGGGCTTTATCAACATCAATACGAATGCGGGCTTGACGGATCATATCAAGGGCATTGTCGATGCCGGACTTGATCTGATGCGCGTGAGTATTATCAGTGCGATTGACGAACACTATAATGCTTACTACCGCCCACGCAACTACACGTTGGAAAATGTAGCGCGTTCTGCTGAGTACGCTGCATCCAAGGGCGTGTATACGTCGATTAACTACTTGTGCTTCCCTGGCGTGTTTGACCGCGAAGAGGAAATGGAAGCGATGATCGAGTTCATCCGCAGAACAGGCATTAAGCTGATTCAGCTGCGAAATCTGAATATCGATCCAGAGAGCTACTTGGCGATGATTCCAAAAGCACAAGGCGAAGTATTCGGCATGAAGCAAGCTATCGAAATTTATCAGCAGGAACTGCCAGATGTCGTGATCGGTTCGTTTACACATATTCCTCCAGATCAACTCCAGCGTAGGAAAAACATGGCGTAATCGGCCAACCAGTTGCATTTCGACAGTGTTTCATGCTACTATCTGATATGTATTTATATAACTCTGTTTCGGCAAACGATTCAGGGCGGAAAGAGGTGTAGAAGAGATGAAACAAGACATTCATCCTAAGTACAACGTAGTAACAGTTAGCTGCGCATGCGGTAACGAATTTGAATCCGGTTCCGTGAAACAAGCGTTGAAAGTGGAGATCTGCTCCAACTGCCATCCTTTCTTCACAGGAAAACAAAAATTCGTTGATGCAGGCGGCCGTGTAGACCGTTTCAAACGCAAATACAATCTGTAATAATCAGAATGTATGGGAACAACCAGGTAGAGCAATCTGCCTGGTTTTGTCTTTTTCTGGCACTGATTTTTTCGGGAGGACAAACGATGACTGCCATAGTCTGGTTCCGTCGGGATCTGCGCTTGCACGACCATGCTGCTCTGCACGCAGCCATGCTCACAGGTAATCCGATTATTCCTGTTTATATAGTGGAGGATTCGCTTTGTCTTTCTGCGGCTGTAGGAGATAAGCGACTCCATGCGCATTTTTCCGCAATAGCTGCACTCGACGACGCTTTGGTTCAACTGGGAGGTCGTCTATTGATTCGCCGCGGTGAACCACAGCAAGTGCTCTGTCAATTAGCGCAAGAGACGGGTGCAGAAAAGCTGTTTCTCAATCGGGATTATACGCCAGACGCTCGCAAGCGAGACAAGTTCGTATCAGAAGTGTTGAGCAGGCACGGCGTGTTTGTCCATGCATGCAAGGATTTGGTTTTGCATGAGCCTGGGGAAATTATGACGAAGCAGCGAACGCCGTATGCGGTTTTTACCCCTTATCGCCGCGTTTGGCAGACGCTCCCCAAAGACCGGCCATTCCCTCAGCCGACAAGATGGATTCTATTTGATCGGTTGAAGGAGTTGCCGAGTGAGCCAGTTCCTACTGTGGAAGCGTTTGGAAGAAACCGACCGATGGGCACCGAGTGGGAAATGGAGCAGTTCGGGGAGCGAGCCGCACGTATACGATTGCAGCAATTTTTAGATAGAGACATTTATACGTACAAAGAAAAACGCGACATGCCAGGGGTGAATGCGACATCCCGATTATCTTTTGCCTTAAACATAGGTACGCTGTCTATACGAACGGTGTATCATCGCGTACAGGAAGTGCTTGCTTCCGCGCGGGGTGAGCAGGTTACCTCGATCGAAGCTTTTCTTACGGAGCTCATTTGGAGAGAATTTTATCAACAGGTGCTTTATTTCCATCCCCACACGACTAACCATGCCTACCTGCCACAATTTGAAGAGGTCGCTTGGGAAAACAAGAAGGATTTGTTTGTCCGTTGGTGTCAAGGGGAGACGGGCTATCCGATTGTGGATGCTGCAATGAAGCAGTTGAATGAGACAGGATGGATGCACAATCGGCTGCGGATGATTACTGCTTCTTTTTTGACAAAGGATTTGCTTGTGGATTGGCGTTGGGGAATGGCCTATTTTGCACAGCAGTTGATTGATTTCGATGAAGCGGCAAACATCGGGGGCTGGCAGTGGAGTGCTTCGACTGGTACCGATGCGCAACCGTATTTTCGGATTTTTAATCCTGTCACACAAGGGGAAAAGTTTGATCGAGACGGTGTTTTCGTCAAAAAATATCTTCCCGTACTGCGTGAAGTACCTCTACAATATATTCATAAACCATGGGACATGCCGGAGCATATCCAAGAGCAAGTTGGCTGCAAGATTGGCTTCGGCTACCCGCTTCCTTGTGTGGACCATGCACAAAGAAGAAAGCTGGCCATGGCCTTGTTCCAGGAGGCAAAAGATCGCCATGCAAAGACTGAGTAACAACTTTTAGGCAAAGGGAGATAGAGACGTGGCACAACTATATTTTCGGTATGGAGCGATGAATGCTTCCAAATCCATTCAATTATTGACCGTTGCCCACAATTACGAGCAATCGGGGAAAAAAGTAGTAGTGTTTACTCCAGCAGTTGATGATCGCTATGGCGTGGGAAAAGTTGCTTCACGTGTGGGGATTAGCCGAGAAGCGATTCCGATTAGCGAAGAGACCGATTTGTACCAAATCGTAGAGGCAGAATCAGTCAAGCCGCATTGCGTGTTGGTTGACGAGGCTCAGTTCATCAGCCGCCATCATGTGGATCAGCTCGTCAGGATCGTGGACAAGCTGGGAATCCCCGTCATCGTCTATGGCTTGTTGAAAAACTTCAAGAATGAGCTCTTCCCTGGCAGCGCCGCCCTTTTGTGCGAGGCTGATAAAGTAGAAGAAATTAAAACAGTTTGTGTGTATTGCAATAAAAAGGCGACGCATATTCTCAAGTTCAAAAATGGACAGCCCGTCTACTCTGGGGAGACGATTGAAATTGCTGGGAATGATACATACAGCAGCGTCTGTCGCAAGCATTACTACACCCCTCCAGTTGTCGAATAAATAAAGAAAGCAAGCATAAGCCACCCCCTGTTTGTCCCGTGCATGAGCCCTAGAAGCGATGCACAGACTAAGCAAAACAGGAGGTGGCTTTTTCATGCGGACACAGCCTAATTGGCTTTTGAGCAGCTCACGTGTCGTTCTGGGCTTAGTTGTACTTACAACTGTCCTAACTGTCGGATGCGGGGGAAATACGGCTAAGCAACAGAGCTATAGTACGGATGTGAGGAATACGCAGCACAATATGAAGATCAGAGGGGATCAAAGCGGCCATACACTTCAAGGCCGTGCGCCTGTTGCAGCCGATCGTGACTCGTTAATGGGACGCAACCAAAATCCGAACATGATTATCGGCCATTGGAACTCACGTAATACCCCAGTCGACGTGACTAATATGGAGAGAATGGCCATGTCTGTAAAAGGTGTGGAAAACGCTCGCATCACACTCAGCGATGCCAATGCATATGTTACTCTTGACCTTGTGCATAACATCACTGCGAATCAGGCGCGAACCATCGAGCAGCAGGTGATTTCGCTTCTTCAGGAAAGACTCCCACGTTACGATTTTCACTTAACCTCGCATGACGGTTACCATCGCTGACAGGTGAGCAGGACGTATGTAGCAAGGCTCGGCATTGCCGGGCCTGTTTGGCATCGGTAAAACATTTCCAGTTATAATGCACTTTGACTTCTTGCGCCTTTCCTCCTATAATTTATCTGTTATAACCGTTTTTATGGTAGATAGCATATTTATCGCAATTCATATCTAACATACATGCTACCAAGGCTTCGCCTGCGCCAAAAGGCAATTATTCTTTGCGATGGGGTGAAATAAAAATGTTTACACGCTTATCTGCAGTCGAAGAGCGTTTTGAAGAAGTAACCAACCTCCTATGTGACCCCGACGTCATTAGTGATACAAAACGCTTGCGAGAACTGTCTAAGGAACAATCTTCGTTGGAAGAGACGGTAACGACATACCGTGAATATAAATCAGTGGTGAGTCAAATCGATGACGCCAAAGCGATGCTGGAAGAGAAGCTGGATGACGAGATGCGTGAAATGGTCAAGCTCGAGCTCAATGAATTGTCAGCACGCAAGGAACAACTAGAAGATCGCTTGAAGATCCTGTTGCTTCCAAAAGACCCGAACGATGAGAAAAACGTGATTGTGGAAATCCGCGGTGCTGCGGGTGGCGATGAAGCTGCACTGTTTGCAGCCGTGCTTTTCCGTATGTACACACGTTTCGCGGAGCGTAACGCTTTTAAAATTGAAGTGCTGGAGGCAAGCCCAACCGATATCGGCGGATACAAGGAAATTGTCTTCTCGCTGTCTGGTCGCGGTGCTTACAGCAAAATGAAATTCGAAAGCGGCGCGCATCGTGTGCAACGTATCCCGGCTACTGAGTCCGGTGGACGCATCCACACTTCTACTGCGACTGTACTGGTTCTGCCAGAAGCAGAAGAAGTGGAAGTGGAAGTACACGAAAAAGATATCCGCATCGATACGTTCTGCTCCAGTGGTGCGGGCGGTCAGAGCGTTAACACGACCAAGTCTGCGGTTCGCGTAACGCATATTCCTACAGGGATCATGGTTTCTTGTCAGGACGAGAAATCCCAGCATTCCAACAAAGACAAAGCGTTGCGTGTATTGCGTGCTCGTCTGTATGATTTCTACATGCAACAACAAAATGCGGAAGCAGATGCTACGCGCAAAAGCTTGGTGGGTACTGGTGACCGAAGTGAGCGCATCCGCACGTACAACTATCCACAAAGCCGCGTGACCGACCACCGCATCGGTCTGACCCTGCACCGACTGGAATCGGTATTGGAAGGCGAAATGGATGAAGTGATCGACAACCTGATCATGCATGAACAAACGGAGCTTTTGAAAAGCCATGCACACTCAGCTTGATTGGTCTGATGTCACGACGATTCGAGAAGCCCTATTACGGGCTTCTTCCTTTTTGCGGGAAAAAGGGACAAAGGATCCTTTGTTCGAAGCGGAGCTAATGATTCGTCATTGTCTCGACTGGGATCGGACGCGCTTTTTAATGGCGATGACGGATTCAATCGATGCAGAAACATTGGTGAAGCTGGACGGACTGTGCGTGCGCAGGGCGAATAACGAGCCATTGCAATACATGTTTGGCGAACAGGAGTTTTACGGGCGTCCTTTTACGGTGCGACCAGGCGTGCTGATCCCCAGACCGGAAACGGAAATACTGGTAGAGCAAGTGATGGCTGCCGCTACAAAGCTCTGGCCTGAGAGCGAAGAGCTAGCGGTGGTGGATATCGGCACAGGGAGCGGAGCCATCTGCATTACGCTCGCGCTAGAAAAAACGCAATGGCGCGTGACTACGGTGGACCTGTCTCCTGAGGCAACGGCAATTGCAAGGGAAAATGCAAGTCGTCTTGGGGCAGATGTCCGCTTTCTACAAGGGGATTTGGTGCAGCCGCTTTTGGAAGCAGGGGAAAGGGTAGACGTCCTCGTATCCAATCCACCGTATATCCCGAGTCGTGATGTCGAGGAGCTGGACGATGAGGTGCGCGTACATGAACCTCGCTTGGCTCTGGATGGCGGCGAAGATGGTCTGGATTGCTATCGTCGCCTGTGTGAGGCGCTGCCGAATCTATTGAAAGAAAGAGCCGTCGTAGCGTTTGAAGTAGGCATTTATCAGGCTGGGGATGTAGCGGCATTGATGAGGGCATCCGGTGTCATGGATGAGGTTGAGATTGTTCCAGATTTGGCGGGGATCGAGCGGGTTGTTATCGGAGTGAGACGATAGCAAGAGCTCGTCTCGCCTTTTTTACATAGGGAATGAATGTTTGAAATCGTGTGAATCCGTCCATACTGATTGCTAAAGAGAGAAGATCAGTATAGAGGGAGACGGATAACGATGAAACGGATGTTGTTAATGGCATTTAGCCTGTTTATGCTTATGATGAGCTGGGAGGGGCAGCTTACTTCGGCCAATGTGTTGGATAATGGGCCGATCCCTCAGGAATCCGTTCGCTTGCGCATTATTGCGAACAGCGATTCTGTCCAAGATCAATGGTTAAAGCGCGAAGTCAGAGATGCGATTGTCGCTCAAATGAGTACGTGGGCGGACGATATCGAGACTTTGGAGGAAGCAGAGCAAATGATTCAAACACAATTGCCTGTCCTTCAACAAGTCGTGGACAAGACGGTCAAGGAACGCGGTTTTTCATACAAAGCGGTAGTCGATTTCGGCGAAGTCCCTTTTCCAACGAAGCTGTACGGCTCCTATGTGTATCCTGCGGGTAATTACCGAGCGGTCCGTGTACAAATTGGAGAGGCAAAAGGGCAAAACTGGTGGTGTGTCCTGTTCCCGCCGCTCTGCTTTATTGACATGTCCAATGGCGACGCTGTAAAAGCCGAGCCAACTCCAAAGCCGGAAGAATCTGAGCCAACGGCAGAAGCTGCATCCGAGGAAGTAGCAGTCTTACCCCTGGAAGAGAACGAAGTAGGGAATCATTCCGAAACAAATAGAGTGGACGCTGAGCAAACAAAAGCAGAGGAAGAAGAGTCCGCAGAGGTAGAAAAAGCAGAAGAAGCAGAAAAAGTAACTGCCTCTGCTCCTGAAGTAGAAGTGCGATTTTACTTATGGGAAAAAATCGAGGGCTGGCTCTCCTAAGCCGGACATAAAAAACGACACCCGCCGCATGTGCAGGTGTCGTTTTGAATTGCCACAATTACTTTTTGAGCAAAGCCTCACGAATCTCAGGCTTCAACAGACTTTGGTAACGATGAGCTGGGATCGCAAACTCAGGCATTCCAGCTGCATAAGCGGCAATTTCGTATTGACCAAAATGGATCATCAGGTTGCCGTCTTTAAAGGAGAAGCCTTGATCTACTCTGATGCCCTCGAATGCATCGTAAGGGTTAAAGCCATCAGCCTCAGTCTCTGCTTTGATTTGCTGTGCAATGATTTGATTGAGAATGGTACGGTAGTCATAGCCAGGATGGAACAGGTCAGCCAGCTTCAGTTGTTTTGCCTTGGCCTGATTATCGATGGTGTAATACGTAACATCCGTCATGCCATGTGCTCCGCCTGTATAAATGTATGTCTGTACGGAGAAAGAAACGAGCTTGCCGGCATTGTGTACCTCATAGGAGATGTCGAGTGCATGAGGGCGTAGCTCCCAGCCGTTCTTTTTCGCGTCTGCCGCATCTTCTTTGCCGGCTTTTTGTCCTTCTGCCAGGCCTGTTTGTGCTTCTTTCAGCAGAGTAGCGTTTAGTTTTGCTTCAAAAGCTTTATCCTTCATCCCGCTAATCACTGGGATGGATACTTTACCTTGAAATTCTTTCGTATCGACCGTAATGGTTTTTGGTGTGAACACGACACCGTTAGCTTGTGGCTTTGGCGCTTGTACAGCAGGCTTTGTGGAGGTTGCAGGTGAAGCAGGTGCTGCAAATACTGGAGCAGCGACGGCTGTTAACAATACAGCTGTGCCAAGCAGGCTGGAAGCTAAGGATTTAAAAGATGACATTTCATTCACGGTCCTTTCGATAAAGGGAAAGTTATTGTTTTGTTTTCGTGTTCATTCTACTACAAGGGGAAGACGCAGGAAGTTAAAAAAAGGTAACAATGTTCTCTTTTCCACGCTGTTCTGAAAAGTTATTCACAAGTTACCCACAGCCTGTTGAAAACTTTTTGGTGCACATCTATACTTAAGGCACTCCTTACAAAGAAACGAGCTAGAGAAAGGATTTTTTATCGATGGAAATGAATGGTGTGACAAAAGTCTGGTCTGTGGATAACGATGTGGAAAATCAGCTTAGTTGTGCACAGATTGTGGATGCAGCCCGTTTTCTTCGAGAAGGGGCAGTTGTCGCGTTTCCCACGGAGACAGTTTACGGCTTGGGAGCGAATGCATTATCGAATGAAGCAGTGGAAAAGATATTTACAGCAAAAGGCAGACCCAGCGATAATCCGCTGATTGTACATATTGGAGCGTGGGACCAGTTATCCACAGTAGCAAGTGAGGTTCCGGAGAAAGGGAAAAAGCTGATGGAGGCGTTTTGGCCTGGACCCTTGACGGTGATTTTGCCAAAAACAGATCAGGTAGCGTCGCTAGTAACGGCAGGGTTGGATTCAGTCGGCGTTCGCATGCCTGATCATCCGATTGCCTTGGCTTTGATCAAAGAAGCGGGGGTACCGATTGCGGCTCCGAGCGCCAATCGCTCGGGACGTCCGAGTCCAACGACTGCGGCGCATGTATTGGCTGACTTGGATGGACGCGTAGCGGGTGTGGTCGATGGAGGGGCAACAGGTGTTGGGGTAGAGTCTACTGTTATTGATGTGACACAGGAGCCGCCCATGATTCTGCGCCCAGGCGGCATCACACGGGAGCAAATGGAACCAGTAATTGGCTATGTGGAGCTGGACCCTTCCTTTCAAGTGGGAGCAGCCGAGGCACCGCGCTCTCCAGGGATGAAATATACGCATTACGCTCCTGAAGGGGAAATGTGGCTAGTATCAGGAGAGTGTGAAAAAGTCCGGGCAAAAATGGAAGACATGCTGCAACAGGCGAAGCAGCACGGTCAAAAAACGGGCGTGCTGGCAACGGAAGAAACAGCTCCCTTTTGGCAAAGCCACGCATCGGTAGATGTTGTTCTCGTGGTTGGATCACAAGCGGATCTGGAAGGGGTTGCCCAACAGTTGTATGCAGTGCTGCGAGAATTCGACGATCAAGAAGTGCAGTATATTGTCGGTGAGACTTTCCCGCGAAACGGGTTGGGTATGGCCGTGATGAATCGCTTGGAAAAGGCTGCTGGAGGCCGTGTCTTGTCCGTGTAAACCTGTCCTAAACTCCCCCTCGTCCGCATAAGGTGAAGAGACGGGAGGGGAGCTGCTTGGATCAGGTGTTATTCCAATGGGGGCAATTTTTGACCTTGCTCATTATTGCTTTCGCCTTAAGTATGGATGCCTTTTCGTTAGGAATTGGCGTAGGTATGGTTGGGATTCGGTTGCGAGAGATTATCAAGGTGAGTATTACCATCGGACTGTTTCATATTATGATGCCGATCATCGGGATTGTCGTTGGAGCGTACTTGTCCGATTTGGTTGGAGATATTGCCGTGTTTATTGGTGGCGGGGTCCTGATGATCATCGGCTTGCATATGCTATGGAATGGCTTCGTTCAAGGGGAACAAAAAAGTGTATGGAAGACAAAAGGGTTCGGACTCCTTCTCTTCGCATTTAGTGTCAGCCTGGATGCATTCACCGTCGGTTTCTCGTTCGGCTTGATCGAGGTCAATAGAATTTTGGCCATCTCTCTTTTTGGAATAATGGGTGGCACGATGTCCTACTTCGGTTTATTGTTAGGCAGGAGTGTGGGAGGGTGGCTTGGGGATTATAGCGAATTAATAGGTGGACTTATTTTGTTTGGTTTTGGGTTAAAATTTATGATATAACCTGACTAATTAATAGGTGAGGAGGAACCATACGTGAAACGGATACTTTTCGTCTGTACGGGAAATACGTGTAGAAGCCCCTTGGCAGAAGCGATTTTCCGTGCGAAGACAGACGGACAGGGGCTTGAAATACGCTCAGCTGGCGTGGCGGCATCTGCTGGTCAGGATGCTTCCTTGCACGCTAAACAAGTATTAGAAGAGCGAGGAATTGCTCACGATCATAAGGCCAGCAAGGTAGACGAAGGGTTGATCGAATGGTCTGATGTCATTTTGACGATGACGCATGGTCACAAGCGCGCGATCTTGACGTATTTCCCCTCAGCCACTGAAAAGGTGCATACCCTCCAAGAGTTCGTTGGGATAGAAGGCTTTAGTGATATTGCTGATCCGTATGGGGGATCACTGATGGATTATCGCAGGTGTGCCGAAGAAATCGAAGAGTCACTGGAAAGGCTCTCATTGATGCTTAAGGACCCAGGTCTTCGTAAATCAGTGGATGAATAGGGTGCTGGTGTATAGCCAGGACCTTGTTTTTTGTGAGAGTACGAACAATTTTTTAGTTGTCCAATAAAAATGTTCACTTTTTACTTATTGTGTTTTGATGTATACTAGACAAAGATTATGAGACAAGCGAGGGATGACAGATGAAAGTAGCACTTGCTGCTGATCACGGTGGATACAAGCTAAAAGAGGAGATCAAGACTCTGCTGGCCTCCATGAACATCCAGACGGAAGATTTCGGCTGCACCTGCGAAGAGTCGGTTGATTATCCCGATTATGCTTTGCCAGTGGCGGAAAAGGTAGCAGCGGGGGAGTTTGATCGAGGCATTCTCGTTTGCGGAACAGGCATCGGCATGTCGATCGCGGCCAACAAGGTTCCGGGCATCCGTTGTGCACTTGTGCATGATACGTTTTCCGCACGCGCTACCCGTGAGCATAACAACACCAACGTGTTGGCGATGGGTGAGCGGGTCATTGGACCGGGTCTTGCGCTTGATATCGTGAAAATTTGGTTGGAAACAGAGTTTCAAGGTGGTCGCCACGAGCGTCGCGTGGAAAAGATTTCCCAAATCGAAGCGAAGCATGCGGGAGTGAAGTAAGTGGATTTATCCGCTATCGAAAAACAAATCAGTGACATTGTCGAAGAAGTAGCTGATATGGCAGAGCTTGCAGCCGGACAACTTATGGTGATTGGGTGCAGTACCAGCGAGGTGCTCGGTGAGCATATTGGAAAGGCTGGCAGCCAAGATGTAGCGAAAGCTCTATATCGTGGGATTCAATCCGTTGTAGGGAAGCGCGGCTTTGCTGTTGCCTTTCAATGTTGTGAACATTTGAACAGGGCTTTGGTCGTCGAGCGCGAGGTTGCATTGCGATACGGACTGGAAGAGGTCTCGGTTGTTCCCGTTCCGACTGCTGGAGGCTCTATGGCTGCGCATGCGTTTACACAGTTCACGGATGCAGCTGTTGTAGAGCAAATTCGGGCGCATGCAGGCATAGATATCGGCCATACGCTTATCGGCATGCATCTGAAGCATGTGGCAGTACCAGTGCGTCCGACACAGCGTCTCGTTGGACAAGCACATGTTACGGCAGCGCGCACACGTCCCAAGCTGATTGGCGGACCGCGTGCCGTGTATGAGAAGACACCACCAAATGAAAGTTGCACGTAAAAGAGGAGGAGAAACTACTATGCTAGATTTTTTGCGTAAACAAGACCCGCAAGTAATGGAAGCCGTTCAACTGGAGCTCGGAAGACAGCGCGACAAGATTGAGCTGATTGCTTCTGAAAACTTCGTAAGCCGCGCAGTTATGGAAGCAATGGGCACCGTTTTGACGAACAAATACGCAGAAGGATACCCAGGTCGCCGCTATTACGGTGGTTGCGAGTATGTGGATATCGTGGAAAACATCGCTCGTGACCGTGTAAAAGAAATTTTTGGCGCTGAGCATGCAAACGTACAACCACACTCTGGTGCTCAGGCGAACATGGCTGTATACTTCACGATTCTTCAGCCTGGCGACACCGTACTGGGAATGAACCTGTCCCACGGTGGTCACTTGACGCATGGTAGTGCAGTAAACTTCTCCGGTACTCTGTACAATTTCGTTGACTACGGTGTAGACGAAGATACTCACCTGATCAACTATGAAGATGTTCGTGCAAAAGCATTGGAGCACAAGCCAAAGCTGATCGTTGCTGGTGCGAGTGCCTATCCGCGTACGATTGATTTTGCCAAGTTCCGTGAGATCGCGGACGAAGTGGGCGCGTACTTCATGGTTGACATGGCGCACATCGCTGGTCTGGTTGCGGCAGGTCTGCATCCAAACCCAGTACCGCACGCGCATTTCGTTACTTCTACGACGCACAAGACTCTGCGTGGACCACGTGGCGGTTTGATTTTGTGCAAGGAAGAGTTCGCGAAAGGCATCGACAAATCCGTGTTCCCAGGCGTTCAAGGTGGTCCGTTGATGCACGTGATCGCAGCAAAAGCGGTTGCTTTCGGCGAAAACCTGCAACCAGAATTCAAGGATTACGCAACTCGCATCATCAAGAATGCACGTGCATTTGCGGAAAGCTTGACTGCTGAAGGTTTGACGCTTGTTTCCGGCGGAACGGATAACCACCTCGTATTGATTGATGTAAGCAAAATCGGCCTGACAGGTAAAGTAGCTGAACATCTGTTGGACGAAGTAAGCATTACTACGAACAAAAATACAATTCCTTACGATACACAAAGCCCGTTTGTTACAAGCGGTGTGCGCATGGGTACGCCAGCAGTGACAAGCCGCGGTTTTGATGAGGAAGCAATGAAAGAAGTAGCAGCGATTATCGCTCTGACATTGAAAAATCCAGAGGATGCTGCGAAACACGAGGAAGCACGCCAACGTGTGGCAGCTTTGTGCCAACGTTTCCCGATGTATGAAGGCTTGAATATCTAAGGTAAGGCTACGTGAAGCAGACCCAGTGGAAAATTTTCTATACGGGTCTGCTTTTTTCTTTACTTCGCGGCTGTAGGTAGGGATCGAGGATGAGAAAAAGTACGAAGATTAGGCAAATTGACTGAGCCACTCTCACCAGCTATTATAGAAAGGATGTATTGATAGGGAAACGGAGGAAATGACATGAGCCGTGTATATGTGTTTGACCATCCGCTGATTCAGCATAAAGTTACGTATATTCGTGACAAGAATACAGGGACCAAGGAATTTCGCGAACTGGTAGATGAAGTGACTACTCTGATGGGCTATGAAATTACCCGTGATATGCCTTTGGAGGAAATCACTATCGAAACGCCAGTGGCTACCTGTCAGTCGAATGTAATCGCTGGTAAAAAAGTAGGGTTGGTACCGATTCTGCGTGCTGGTCTTGGTATGGTGGATGGCCTGATGAGGCTGATCCCTGCTGCCAAAGTAGGACACGTAGGTCTTTACCGTGATCCGGAAACCCTACAGCCTATTGAGTATTATGTGAAGCTGCCATCCGATGTTGCTGAGCGTGAGTTGATCGTAACTGACCCGATGCTGGCGACTGGTGGCTCTGCTGTTGCCGCTCTTACTGCTTTGAAAAAACGTGGAGCGAAAAACTTGAAACTGATGTGCCTCATCGCTGCTCCAGAAGGTATCAAGCTAGTTCAGGACGAGCATCCTGATGTAGATATTTACGTAGCGGCTGTTGATGAATATTTAAACGACCATGGATACATCGTGCCAGGCTTGGGCGATGCGGGTGACCGCTTGTACGGCACGAAGTAGTCGGAGAGGGAAAAACGGATGAAAACTGTAAAAGTAATGACGGTATTCGGCACACGTCCAGAAGCGATCAAAATGGCACCGCTTGTCCATGAATTGAACAAGTACAGCGAGCAGATCGAATCTGTCGTTTGCGTGACGGCCCAGCATCGTCAAATGCTCGATCAGGTTTTGGACATTTTTGATATTCAACCAGACATTGATTTGAACATTATGAAGGATCGCCAAACGCTGGTGGGCGTGACCACTCGCGCATTGGAGAGCCTGGATGAAACAATGAAGGAAGTAAAACCGGACATCGTCCTCGTACACGGGGATACGACAACCACTTTTGTGGCGAGTCTGGCTGCTTTTTATAATCAAGTCGCGATTGGCCACGTGGAAGCGGGCTTGCGCACATGGGACAAGTACTCGCCGTTCCCGGAAGAGATGAACCGTCAGTTGACAGGTGTAATGGCTGACCTTCATTTCTCTCCGACCAATGGATCTGCTGACAATCTTCGTCGCGAAGCAAAGCCGGATAAGAGCATCTACGTGACAGGAAACACAGCGATTGACGCGTTGAAAACAACGGTTCGCGAGGATTACACGCATCCGGTGCTTGATCGCGTAGCTGGGCAGAAGCTGGTGCTGATGACGGCACACCGCCGCGAAAATTTGGGTGAGCCAATGCGCCGTATTTTCCGTGCAGTTCGAAGACTGGTGGATGAGCATCCTGAGATTTCTGTTGTGTATCCGGTTCACTTGAATCCTGCTGTACAAGAAGTGGCGCAGGAGATTCTCGGAAACCATGATCGCATTTCATTGATCGAACCATTGGATGCCCTTGATTTCCACAACTTCGCTCGTCGTTCCCATCTCATCCTGACCGATTCCGGCGGGGTACAGGAGGAAGCGCCGTCTCTTGGCGTACCAGTCCTGGTTCTGCGCGATACGACAGAACGTCCTGAGGGGATTGAAGCAGGCACGTTGAAGCTCGTGGGAACCGACGAAGAGCAAGTGTATGCAATGGCAAAAGAATTGCTGACCAACCAAGCGGCTTACGATGCAATGGCGCATGCTGTCAACCCATATGGGGATGGCGAGGCTTCACGCCGTATTGTAGAAGCAATCCTCTATCATTTTGGTTTGCGGGCTGAACAACCAGAGCCGTTCCAACCAGGTCAGTAACATACAGCTAGGAAAACCCGCCAGGTTCCGTTCGTCAAAACCGGGCGGGTTTCTTGTTGTAGAGGGATATTCTTGTTTTCTATGACTGACGATTTGGTATGTTTTTCTAAGAGAGAATCGAGAGAATTGGCGAAACTATCCATGACCTATTGCGTCTAATATTTAGTTGCTTAGCTTAGATGGTAGAAAGACAGAGTTTGGAATACGGAGAGGAGTTATCAACATGAGAGCGCAAAGGATAGTGACGCTGCTCACGGCTACGACCATGGCCTGGGGAGCTTTTGTTCCGTTTGTGCCGTTTGCGACCAATGTCGCACACGCCAGAGCGGAGACAAGTGCATTAAATATGATGTGGCAAACCCCAATTGGTGAGGGGACCACTTTGCAGAAATATACGAAATCATTTGCCAATCAAGTAGTCACGATCATGGTAACCAAGGTTGATTTGAACAATCCTTATGTTGAGGTAAAACCGGTATACGGAACGAAGGGCAAGCTGACAGACAGGCAGACGGTTACACAAATGGCGCGTGAAACCGGAGCTGTAGCAGCGATTAATGCCGACTTTTTTAACATGTCCAAGCGGGGAGCGCCGTTTGGTATTGTCATGAAAGACGATGAACTGATTTCTTCCATGGGTTTGGTCTCCTACTGGTACGCGCTGGGCTTGACCGGAGACAAGATGGCCATTGTCGACAAGTTTGGCTTTGGCGGAAAGGTTACTGCCCCTAATGGTGCTACCTATTCGATTCAGGGTGTCAACAAGGAAGAGTACAACCCGAGTGATTCACGAAAAAGTCACCAGAACCAACTGAACGTCTATACCCCTTCCTTTGGCAAAACCAGCTTGGGGACGATACCGGGCTACAAAGATGTCGTCGAGATTTTGTTTGTAGACAATGTAGCCAAAGAAGTTCGTGTGAATCAACCAGGCGTATACATACCTTACAACGGCTATGTCCTTTGGGGACATGGAGCAGCAGGAGCATTCCTCAAACAAAACTTCCCTGTCGGCGCTACTGCAGCGGTTGAGTACCAAACGACACCACAGACACTCAACCTAAAGCAAGCGGTAGGCGGCAATGTGATTTTGGTTGATCAAGGGAAAGCGCTCACTTCCTTTCAAGCGGACAAGTCTATCATCAACAAGACGGCACGCACATCGGTCGGAGTTTCCCAGGACGGGAAGACCTTGTACATGGTCACGATCGATGCGAGCCAAGGCGTTTATTTGGACGAGCTAGCAAAAATCATGGCGGAGCTCGGCTCTTATCGGGCTGTAAACTTTGACGGTGGTGGCTCTACGACCATGGCAGCCCGCATGCTGGGTGAGACACACGCGAATCTGGCGAATAAGCCGAGCGGCGGTGCTGAGCGTCGAGTACCTACTGGACTGGCCGTATACAATACGGCACCTGCTGGAGAATTGAGAGGCTTCCAAATCGATGTACCGGCAGATGTGCTTATCGGACAATCTATCCCGCTCAGTGCATCCAAAGGTTATGATGTGCATTTCCAACCGTATGCGATCAATGCAGGCGATGTGAGCTGGGATGCTAGTCAGTCCGAAGCGGGCTCCGTAAATGGCAAACACTTCACACCAGCTCGTTCCGGCAAAATCACATTGACTGCGAGATTGGGCAATGTGACGCAAAATAAAGACATTCAAGTCATTTCCGGCATCGATGTGCAGCAAATCATCGTTTCCCCGAATCCGATTACCATTGCACCGGGACAATCCATTACTCTCGATGTCAAAATCAAAACGAAAAAGGGCTCTACCGTACAAGCGACGCCACTTAGCGTAAAAGCGAGTGTCGATTCTTCTGTAGCGACGATTAACGACAATTTGCAATTGGTGGCAGGCAATGAGCCGGGCAACGGAAACCTGACGATTACGTATGATGGCGTGGCGACAACTGTACCATTTGCCGTTGGACAATTTGAGCAGCCATGGCTCACCTTCGATAATCAGGCAGGCATGTACCATGCGGCAAATCCGTCTAGCATTAGTTCGGCTGGTTCGTTCGCGCTCGTCTCCGATCAGACGTTCCGCACGAAAAAAGCAGCGAAGTTAGTGTACAACTTCTCAGGAGCACCAGCGAACAACATGCGGATTTCGTACGGTATGCTGGGGGCAAACCCTGTGACGATTCCTGGCAAGCCGCTCGGATTGGGCTTATGGGTCAATGGGGACAACAGCGGACATTGGCTCCGTGCAGAAGCAATTGATGCAAACGGCAAGTCGGTCTACGTCGATCTGGCAAAAGAGATCAATTGGACAGGCTGGAAGCAAGTGAAAGGCTACTTCCCGAGCAATGTTGCCTATCCATTGCATCTGAAGAGTGTGTATGTCGTTGACCAAGCCAATGATGGCATTACACACGATAAAGGAACACTGTACTTCGATGAAGTCTCGCTCCTCTTGGGCAACAAGACAGGTCAACCGAGCGATGTGGCCGTTGTCCCTGAACTCCCAGGCAGCATGTCACTCGGAGCGGAGCTTGATCTCCATTACTCCTTTGAAAATACTGCATCTTATCTGGACAGTGCACTGATTGATGTGGAGTCGATCGTGACCCAACCAATGCCAGGATATGTACCTGCTGATTACTCGTTTACGATTAAGCCGGGCGAACTAAAAGCAGGGCAAGAGGACGCGATTTCAACCTCGTCGATTCGATTGACCTTGGCACCGAAGCAATGGCTCGCTGGAAAAGGCGTTGGACTCTTGTACGTAAACCAAGTAAACAATACGTTGGATCCGCTTCTGGGAACCATGAATGCTCAAGGTCAGTGGGTATATGAAGTCAATAGCTACGGCAAGTACATTCCGTACTACCTGGACAATGCAGGCACGAGCAGCGCTGGATTTACAGATATCACGAAGCATCCAGCCAAGGCAGAAATCACCTACATGGCGGAAAAGGGTTACGTGAAGGGTTTGACGGAGACGACTTTTGGCCCAGAGGTTTCTCTGACAAGAGCACAGTTCGTCACCCTGCTCGCGCGCTCTTTTGAATGGGAGCTCCCTTCCTCACCAAAACTGAAATTCAAGGATAAGGTGCCTTCCTATGCGCAAGGTGCCGTACAGGTTGCTGTTTCCAAAGGTTTGGTGAAGGGGTATAACGATAATACCTTCCGGCCGGATCAGCCGGTGACTCGCGCAGAGGCCGCAGTCATTCTCGATCGTCTCGTGAATAAAAAGGGAGCGACGAAAAAGGTCTCCGATAAAGGAACCTGGCCTTCCTGGGCATCGACATCCATCAACAACATGGTCGGACTTGGTCTGATTGATCCAGTTGGAGGAAATTATCAGCCGAATAAACCGACGACGAGAGCAGTGTGTGTCGTGGCACTGTATCGCATCCTGCATCAAGATAAATAGAATCGGAATATAAAAGGTCAAGCTCCTCTAACGAAGAGGAGCTTGACCTTTTTGAGTTTTAGGAGGTATCGATGAACGGACAAAGCTGGTGAGAAGAAAAAGCGCAGGGCTCGTAGACCTTGACAACGCTTACCCAGTCGGAACTTCCGAAAGGGGACCACGCTTGTCGAACACTTCTTCCTCGAGAACCTTCCGCCCGTAGGGTGGCTTTGGCTCGACGGTCCCCTTTTGGAAGTGGAGACGGACAGTATATCCCCCAGCTGGCGTGTCAGAGTCGAAGAGAACTGCGCTTTTTCTTCTCCTCCACTATGTTGACTCAAACTAGAAGGACCTTCTTAGATGTTCCTGATTTTTCAAAGTCGAGAAAAAAGCTTTGCCAAAATAGGTTAACCATTTTAAAATAACGGTTAACAAATATATGTTAACCAAGGTTGTGATTTGGTTGTTAAATAACTATGAAGAACTCTCTGCCAAAAACAAGCAATACGTTTGGCATCCCTTCACCCAAATGAAAGACTACGTCGCACAGGAGCCACTCATTATTGCGAGAGGAGAAGGGATCAAGCTATTCGATGTGAACGGCAAAGCTTACTACGACGGTTTTTCCTCTGTGTGGTTGAACGTCCATGGCCACAACGTTCCCGAGCTGAATCAGGCGATCACGGAGCAGCTCGACCAGATTGCCCATTCTACTTTGCTCGGCATGGCAAACGTCCCATCCATTTTATTAGCGGAAAAGCTGATCAATCTCGCTCCAAAAGGATTGAGTAAAGTTTTTTACTCTGACAACGGGGCAACTGCGGTCGAAATCTCACTGAAAATGGCGTTCCAATACTGGCAAAATCGCGGACAGACCGGAAAGCATTCGTTTATCACGATGAACAATGCCTATCACGGGGATACGATTGGAGCCACCAGTGTGGGAGCCATTCCTCTCTACCATCAGGTCTACAAACCGCTGCTCTTTTCTCCACATGTCATTCCATACCCTTATCCGTACAGGCAAGGCGGCGAAGAAGCAGCCGTTCAGTCCACATTAAGCAGCCTGGAAAGTTTGCTTAGGGATAAAGCTCATGAGATTGCGGCGATGATCGTAGAGCCTGTCGTGCAGGGAGCAAGCGGCATGATTATCATGCCGGATGGTTGCTTGAAAAAAATCGCGGAGCTGTTGCGCGCTCATGATGTATTGCTGATCGCAGACGAAGTAGCGACAGGATTTGGACGAACGGGGAAAATGTTCGCTTGTGAGCATGATGGGGTCGTGCCAGACATCATGGCAGTTGCAAAAGGGCTTACGGGAGGGTATTTGCCTGTAGCGGCTACCTTAGTAACCGAGCAGATTTATGATGCCTTTTTCGCTGACTATGAGGAACAGAAAACCTTTTTCCACGGACATTCCTTCACAGGAAATCCACTCGGCTGTGCTGTTGCTCTCGCCAACCTGCGGCTGATGGAGGAGCGCGGGGTTGTTCAACAAGTAGCACAAAAGGCAATCGTGTTGGAGCAATTGCTAGGGCCGCTGTACAGCCTGCCTCATGTAGGAGATATCCGTCAAAAAGGCTTGATGGCGGGAATCGAGCTGGTTCGTGATAAAGAGACCAAGGAGCCTTATCACTGGAATGAGCGGATCGGTGTGCGTGTCTGTCAGGTAGCGAGAGAAAAAGGGCTTTTGACACGACCGTTGGGCAACGTCATCGTTTTTATCCCGCCGCTTGTATCTACAACCGAAGAATTGGCTGACATGGTTCGGATTTTGGCGGAATCGATTCAGGATGTAACGACAGGTGAAGTAGAGGAGTGATTGATATGGCTGATCGCCTCTTTTCCGGATTGTTCATCACAGGAACAGATACTGGGGTAGGCAAAACGATTGTGACCGCCGGAATCGCATCCGTGTTGCGTGAGGCAGGAGTGGACATCGGAGTTTGGAAGCCAGTCCAGTCAGGAGCACGAGCACATGATGAGGGCAGTGACGCTATGCACTTGAGATCGTGGAGCGGAGTGCCTGACGCGTGTGAGGAGATAGCCCCACTTTGTTTTGAAGCACCGCTTACCCCTTATCTGGCTGCGGATGCAGAGGGGAAAAGCTTGACTATGGAGGAAGTAATCGCTTGCGGGCGACCCTTGATGGAACGTTATCCAGCACTTCTTGTCGAAGGAGCGGGTGGTCTGATTGTTCCATTGACTCCAACCGAAACGATGGCGGATCTTGCTGCTCGGCTGAACCTGCCCATGCTCATCGTAGCTCGGGCTGGGCTCGGCACAATTAACCATACGCTCTTGTCCGTTTGGTATGCACGGGAACTTGGGATCGAGGTTGTAGGTGTCATCCTGAATCAAAACAACTCAGCTGGTGTCATTGATGAGAGTGTCAAGACAAACGCGAGCATGATTGAGAGCTATGGGGGAGTTCCCGTATGGGGCGTGCTCCCATGGATAAACAAACCGTTAGAGCGCCAGCACTTGACGCAGCTGATCCAAGAATGTGTAGACATCGGACAGCTGTGTCAGTGGAGCCATAAATAATAAGAGGGGGAGACGAGAAAATGGAGCAAAGCATCTGTTTGGATTGGAAGGGATACTCTCGTAAAGCAATTAGCAAGGAAGTGCTTACGCACGAAGAGGCAATGAAGGTGTTGCAAGCGCCGGATGATGAGCTGCTGCTGGTCATGAACGAAGCATTCCGAGTCAGAAAGCACTTTTTCGGAAAAAAGGTCAAACTGAACATGATCATCAATGCCAAGAGCGGCCTATGTCCGGAGGATTGCGGTTACTGCTCACAGTCGATTGTTTCGAATGCTCCCGTATCCAAGTACACGATGCTGGACAAGGAGACATTGCTCGCAGGTGCGCGAGAAGCCATGAATCGAAAAGCAGGTACATACTGTATTGTCGCCTCAGGACGCGGTCCCACGGAAAAAGAGCTGGGCCAAGTCATCGAGGCCGTCAAAGAAATCCGTGAGACGATGCCGCTGAAAATTTGCGCGTGTTTAGGGATTCTAAGCGACGAACAAGCAACGCGTCTAAAAGATTCAGGTGTTCACCGTTACAACCATAATCTCAACACGAGTCGCAACCATTACGAAGCGATTACGACAACGCACACGTACGACCAGCGTATACAGACAGTCGATACCGTGAAAAGAGCAGGGATGTCGCCCTGCGCAGGCGTGATCATTGGCATGGGGGAGAGCGATGAGGAGATCGTCGAAATGGCATTTGCCCTGCGCAATCTCGACGCAGATTCCATCCCGATCAATTTTTTAAATGCGATTCCAGGAACCCCGTTGGAGGATAAAGGACGCACCCCGGCAA
Organism: Brevibacillus sp. HB2.2; assembly: GCF_013284275.1. Classification (NCBI taxonomy): domain Bacteria; kingdom Bacillati; phylum Bacillota; class Bacilli; order Caryophanales; family Paenibacillaceae; genus Brevibacillus; species Brevibacillus sp. HB2.2. Next base: position 28,241 of record NZ_JABSUV010000007.1, on the reverse strand, counting down.
TGAAGGCTCTGCGTGTTCTCGCTTTGTTCCGATTTATTTGCCCAGATAAAGAAATTCGTGTTGCGGGTGGTCGCGAAGTGAATTTGCGCACCTTGCAGCCCCTTTCCTTGTATGCGGCTAACTCGTTGTTTGTAGGCGATTATTTGACGACACCCGGGCAAGAAATCACGACAGACCATCAGATGATTGAAGACCTCGGGTTTGAAATCGAGCTGTGTGCGCTGTAGATCAGTTATGAATAAACGCTACACATGGCTGGAAGAAGAATACGATTCATTGCGGAAACAATCGTTGGCAAGAGAGTGGAACACCGTAGAGTCAGCCAGTGATCGTGCAGGCACGTGGATTCAAGTCGAAGGGAAACCATTATTAAATCTGTCATCGAACAACTATTTGGGCTTGGCCCACGATCAACGAATCGTGGAAGCTGGCAAATTGGCGGCAGAGGAGTGGGGGGCAGGAGGAACTGCCTCTCGTCTCGTCCATGGCAACTACGCGTTATACGACGAGCTGGAACAACAATTGGCGGCGTGGAAAGAGAGAGAAGCGGCGCTTGTTTTTGCAAACGGCTATCAGGCAAATACAGGGGTAATTGCAGCGCTTGCTGGAAGAGGCGACGCTGTTTTTAGTGATCGATTGAATCACGCCAGCATTGTAGATGGGATCGTGCTCAGTCGGGCGGAGCATTTTCGGTACAGACATAACGACATGGAGCATTTGGAGTTTTTACTGAAAAAGCACCAGGATGCAAGACGGAAGTGGATCGTCACGGACAGCATATTCTCCATGGATGGTGACAAAGCTCCTCTGCATGAATTGGTACAACTACGAGATCGTTACGATACCATGCTGATGGTTGATGAAGCCCATGCAGGGGGAGTGCGTAGTGACGAAGGGCAGGGCTTGTGCCACGAGCTGGGCATCGCCGGAAAAGTCGATGTGTTGATGGGAACCTTCAGCAAGGCATTTGGTGTTTATGGGGCATACGTATGCGCAGATGAGATCATCATTCGTTATTTGATGACAAAAGCGCGCTCGCTGGTCTATTCCACAGCTCTGCCTCCTGCTGTGATTGGCTCGAACCTGGCGGCGTTGTCTTTGGTACAAACAGACTCTTGGCGCAGAAAAGCAGTGAGGCAGAATGCGCTCATGTTTCGCCAGTTGCTTCGCTCACGCGGGTTTACTGTAGACGAAGAAGATACGCCAATCATCCCGCTCACGCTAGGCGAGAATGAGTGGACTTTGCAGTTCAGCAAAAGGCTTAGGCAGCGAGGGATTGCAGCAGTGGCGATTCGACCTCCTACTGTGCCAGCAGGAACTGCACGTATCCGTTTTACCGTGATGGCTGCTCATACGCGTGAAGAGCTGGAGTGGGCTTGCGAACAAGTGAGCGTAATCAGGGACGAGCTTCAGAAAGGAGGGACGATATCGTGAGAAAAGTGATGTTGTGGCTAACCGGGTGGGGAATGCCAGATTTTAGCTGGGATGCGGTTCGCTCACAGTTCCCTTCCTATCAGCACATCATTCCTACTTATTCGGACGTCACGGATTCCTCGCAATTTTACGAGAGAGTAGTAGAGGAAGTCCGCCCTCTAGCAGCGCAGGAGCTGATTGTAGTGGGGTGGTCTATGGGAGGGATGCTCGGAATACGCCTCGCTGCCCAGTACCCGGTCTCAGGACTTGTTTTGATCGGCACAACAGCTCGCTTTATATGCGAACGGCATGACCTTCGCGCTGGGTGGCATCCTGTTGTTTTACAAAGGATGAAAAGGCAGCTTTCTGTAGCACGCGAGCGGGTGATGGACGCATTTGTCGAACAGATGCTCACACCGGGTGAGCGTGAACAAACAGGTCTGCATGTGAGACTGGACAGCCAGAAGTGGAGTACGGCGGCGTTGATTGCGGGCTTGACCTACTTAGAAGAAGAGGATTGCCGCCCGTTCTTGTCTTCGCTGACTACTCCTACTCTCGTCATTCGAGGCACGGAGGATGCTATCTGTTCGCTCACAGCCGGAGAAGAACTGGCGAGTAGCCTTTCGGGTGCCAATTTCGTTCAAATTCCTGACTGTGGTCATGCCCCGCATGTATTTGTTCCGGAGGTTGTAGGAGATTCGCTAAAGAGGATGGTGGAGCAGCTTGCAGAAGAGGGCAATCAGCAGCCGATTTAGTGAGAAGGCTGTCTCATATGAAAAATACGCACTTGTGCAAAAGAAGATGGCCGATCATTTGAGTCAAATGGTTACAGAGATAACGAACGAGAATGATGTACGAAACATCCTAGAGATTGGCTGTGGAACAGGGGAGTTAACCCGCGTCATTCGTAGCCATTTTTCTGCTGCCCATTACGAGGCGGTAGAGATTGCGCCAGGTATGCTGGAGCAGGCGAAGAACAACCTGGAGCAGCACGGCCTGATTTGTTCATTTTCTCAAGCTGATGCCGAAGAATGGGTTTGGGAACAACAGGCGAAGTCAAAGGATTTGATCGTTTCAGGAGCGTGTTTTCAGTGGTTTGCCAGGCCAGCGCATACGCTAAGAGGATTGGCAAGAATCCTGAAGCCGGGAGCACCTTTGGTTTTTTCGACATTTGGACCTGATACTTTTTGGGAGCTGCATGATTCGTTTGCGAATGCTCATGCGATTTTGGGAGAAAAGGGAGTACGCCATGGTCTGGAGTTTCTCTCTACACGTGATTGGCATGAGCAATTGGAGGAAGCAGGGTTTACGGATATAGAGATCAGTAGGAAATATGAACGGCTAACTTACCCGGGTGTACGGGATTTCCTGCATGCTGTGAAAGCCGTGGGCGCCAGTGCAAGTATGGAGCAAGGGAGCGGTCTTGGACGCAGAAAACTCCTTACAGAAATGATTCGTTACTATGAACAGACGTATAAAAGGGAAACGGGCATCCCTGTCACCTACGAAGTTATTTACGCTCGTGCTGTTTCATCAAGAGCCGTGACGTTTTTTAAATAAACTGGAAAAGAAAGCGATTTCCTAGCAGGAATCATCATGAAGAGATGGAATCTTAAGAAGGTTGCCTATCCTGTGTATTTGAGGGGTGTGTGGAAGATGAGTCAAAGAGAAATCGTCATTGCGAGTGCTGTGCGCACTGCTATAGGTAGCTTTCAAGGAACGCTTGCAGGTGTCAGCGCGACAAAGCTGGGCGGAATTGTACTGGAAGCAGCGCTAGAGCGTGCAGGTGTTTCCAAGGATGCGGTCGATGAAGTGATTATGGGGAACGTACTGTCAGCAGGCTTGGGTCAAAACCCGGCGCGTCAGGCTTCTATTCACGCGGGCCTTGCTCATGAAGTCCCCTCCCTGACAATTAACAAAGTTTGTGGTTCAGGTCTAAAAGCCGTTCATCTGGCCGTTCAGTCCATCCTTGCTGGTGAGGCAGAGGTTGTCTTGGCTGGTGGGATGGAAAATATGAGTCAAGCACCATACTTAATGGAAGGTGCGCGTTCAGGCTACCGCATGGGAGATCAGAAAGTGGTAGACTCCATGATTCGCGACGGGCTGTGGTGTGCTTTCAACGACTACCACATGGGCATTACAGCAGAGAACCTTTGCACCAAATACGAAATCGGACGCGAAGAGCAGGATGAATTTTCAGCGTGGAGCCAGGAAAAGGCTCAGCAAGCGCTCACTAGTGGTCGTTTTCAAGAAGAAATCGTGCCGGTTCCGATCCCGCAGCGCAAGGGTGACCCGGTGCTGTTTGTCGTAGACGAATTCCCGCGTGCTGGCGTGACAGCCGAAGCCCTAGGCAAACTAAAGCCTGCATTTAAAAAGGATGGAACTGTGACAGCCGGGAATGCATCTGGTATCAACGATGGAGCAGCAGCTCTTTTGATTATGACACGCGAGAAGGCAGAAGAGCTGGGTGTGAAGCCTCTTGCCCGTATCGTAGCCAATGCAAGTGCAGGTGTTGATCCGAGCATCATGGGGTACGGTCCAGTTCCTGCGACCAAACGCGTATTGGAAAAAGCGGGTCTGTCGATTGCTGACATTGACTTGATCGAAGCAAATGAAGCTTTTGCTGTTCAATCGCTGTCTGTTGGCAAAGCACTAGGCTTTGATCGCGAGAAGCTGAATGTCAACGGCGGAGCCATCGCCTTGGGACATCCAATTGGTGCGAGTGGAGCGAGAATATTGGTCACGCTAGTGCATGAATTGCAAAAACGCGAAGGGGCAAAATATGGGTTAGCAACACTTTGCATCGGCGGTGGACAAGGCGTCTCTACAATTGTCGAGAAAATTTAAATTTCAAATTGTGAACGCTTTGTGTACAGACTGAGCCTAACGTTGACAAAGGGAATAATTCTTCGTTAATATGAATGAGGGCAAAGGGGCACTTGACACCAGCCCTCTCCTTATGTATGAAAGGAGAATGTTACTCTGTGTCGAAATTGGATAATCCGTGGCGAGCGATCACATTGGTCACCCTGATCGGTGTAGATATGGCCGTTTGCGTGATTTCGGGAGTCCTTCTGGGAAAATACTTGGATAGTCTTTTCTCTACCAATCCGCTTTTTTTGATGGTTGGGCTGCTCGCGGGATTAGGAATAGGCGTGTATAGCGTCTACCGCATCGTTCGCGGTTACCTCTAGGGAGATGGAACATGCAAACGTTTTCTTCGGCAATGCGATCCACTTTTCGCTATGCCTTTTTCTGTATGGCAATTGCCTCGATACTCTGGGCGGTGTTGCCATCGTATCGTTTCTTTTTGCAAAGCCTCCTTCTTGGGATGGTTTGCAGCTTGGTAAATGGCACGGTTCTCTTCAGCAAAACCTGGCGCATTAGTCAGATGGCTGTTGATCCAAACGTCCGGCCAAAAGGGACTGGTATGCTGCAACGACTGGCTGTGGCAGGCTTTGCAGTCTTTTTGACAATGCGTTTTCCCCATTTGTTTGGAATCGCTGGCGTATTGATAGGGTTATTCCTCTTTCAGATTCTCAGTTTCCTTTTTGTGTATCGCTCCTTTAAATAGATAGTAGATATTTTTTCTTTACAACGTACGTAAGCAATAGATTCGCGCGGAAGAAAGGGGTGAAATACATGCATTATTCTCTGCGGTTTGAATGGTTGGGCATGGTATTTGACATCTCCACTATTCTTATGATTTTGGTTACCTCTCTGGTGGTGCTTTTGCTGTGTATCGGGATGACCCGCAACCTGACCTCCGCAACTCCAAGCGGCGCGCAAAACGTGATGGAATGGATTGTGGACTTCGTTACCGGCATTACAAAAAGCTACATCACACCGAAGAAGGCTGCGGGCTTTGTCTCGCTGGCACTCACTTTGTTCCTTTACATTTTCCTTGGAAACCAACTGGGTCTCGTATTTAACGTAAACACGGCTCACCACAACGGTCCTGACCATCAAGTAAGTGAAAAGGTTAAAGACATGTTGACGGCTTCCACGAATGAACAAATGAAGCAACAAAAGGTGGCCAAGCTTGAAGAAGAGCTGAACTCTACCGATCCGTCCTCGCATGGCGTTGTCATTGGCTGGTGGAAATCACCAACAGCGACTCCTAGCGTAACTTTCGCTCTGGCGTTCATCGTTCTTCTCTACGCTCACTATCTGGGTATCAAGAAGAGCTTCAGCGGATGGTTGAAACATACATTCCTGAACCCGATTCACATTCTGGAGGAGTTCATCATCAAGCCGTTGACGCTGCCTTTGCGTCTATTCGGTAACATCTTTGCGGGTGAGGTTTTGATTGCCTTCCTGCTGGGTGTAGGGATCTTCGGAAGCATTCCGCTGTTCCTGTGGTTGGGCTACTCAGTGTTCGTCGGTTCCGTACAGGCATTCATTTTCACAACGCTGGCGATGGTTTACCTGTCACAGCAAGTGAATGAAGATCACTAATTTTGCGCTTACCCGATTTTATCTTCGCTTTTTAAACACTAAGGAGGTTTTTAAACAATGGAAGGTTTGGCTCTTGCAATTGGTATCGTATTTGGTCTGGCTGCTCTTGGCGCAGCGATTGGTAACTCTTTGGTAATCTCTCGTACAATTGAAGGTGTAGCTCGTCAACCAGAAGCACGTGGTAGCCTGATGGGTCTCATGTTCCTGGGTCTTGGTCTGGTAGAGGCAGTTCCGATCATCGCTGTAGCGATCGGTTTCATTCTCTTCGGTCGCCTGTAATCAGCGAGCATTTAGTAACAATAGGCGGGCACTTGATACCCGCCTATATTTTTGACAAAGACAATTAATAACCTTGATATACATCTTTCTTTTCGCAGGAAGGAGTGAAACGAATGCTCGACTTTGGAGCGGTATCCCTGGAATGGGGAACGCTGTTAACCCAGGCAATTGTGTTCTTGTTGTTGTTGCTGCTTGTTCGTAAATTGGCTATGGGCCCGATCGTAGGGATCATGGAAAAACGTCGTCAGCATATCGAAAGTCAAATCTCCTCGGCTGAGAAGAACCGCACTGAAGCGGAAGCTCTTCTAGCTGAGCAACGTCGCGTGCTGGATGAAGCGCGTGCAGAATCAAAAGCAATCATTGACCGCGCTGCAAAGCAAGCGTCTGATGAAGCAACCAAAATCGTGACAGAAGCACAAGCTGCATCCGAGCGTATGAAAGCGGAAGCAAGCGCTGAACTGGCACGTGAAGTGGAAAAAGCAAAACTCGAACTGCGTGAGCAAATGACCAGCCTGTCCGTGCTCTTGGCTTCCAAGATCATCGAGAAAGAACTGGACGAAGCAGCTCAAAAGTCTACTGTTGATAAATTTCTCGCACAAGTGGGAGATCGCCTATGAGTAGCGCAGTAGGAAAACGTTATGCTCGTGCGCTCTTTGAAGTAGCGAGTGAACGTAGCAAGATTGATCAGGTAGAAGCAGACCTGGGTGCAATCGTGGAAGCGGTTGAAGGCAATGAAGATCTGAAAAAGATCATGCTGCACCCTCACATCGCAGCAGATGCGAAAGTTACGCTCGCTGACGAATTGTTCAAAAGCCATGTAGGAGAAGAAGCCTTTAATTTTCTAAACGTCCTGATTGAGAACGGACGCGAAGTTGATCTGGTTGATATCTACCGTTCTTTTGTACAATTGGCGAACGAAGCTCGTGGATTTGCAGATGCGATTGTGACAAGTGCAAAACCGCTTTCTACTGAAGAGCAAAATGAGCTGGCTGAGAAGTTCGGACAAACGCTGAATAAAAAGCTGCGTATGACAGCAGTCGTAGATCCAGCGATTCTCGGTGGCGTTATTATCAAAATTGGCGACCGTCTGTACGATGGCAGCTTGAAAACGAAGTTGGAAACCTTTGCGCAAAAAGCGTAAAGTTCGATGGCTTTTAAGAAGTTGGATGAATGGGGTGAATTAAGTGAGTGCAATCAGACCAGAAGAGATTAGCTCCCTCATTAAAGAGCGGATCGCTAATTTTAAATCTGAAATCGAAGTTGTGGATGTAGGCACAGTCATCCAAGTAGGTGACGGTATTGCTCGTGTTCACGGTTTGGAAAAGGCCATGCAAGGGGAGCTGCTCGAGTTCCAAAATGGCGTAATGGGTATGGTACTCAACTTGGAAGAAGATAACGTGGGTGTCGTTATTATGGGACCTTTCCGCGACATTAAGGAAGGCGATACTGTAAAACGTACCGGCCGCGTTATGGAAGTTCCAGTAGGGGAAGCGCTGCTCGGCCGCGTTGTAAACCCACTGGGTCAACCAATCGATGGTCAAGGCCCTATTGCAAATAACGGTTTCCGTCCAATCGAGAGCCCAGCTCCTGGTGTTATGGCACGTAAATCCGTACACGAACCACTCCAAACAGGTATCAAAGCGATTGACGCGATGATCCCAGTTGGTCGTGGACAGCGTGAGTTGATCATTGGTGACCGCCAAACTGGTAAAACAGCAGTGGCGCTCGACACGATCATCAACCAAAAAGGTAAAGACATGATTTGTATCTACGTTGCAATTGGTCAAAAGCAATCTACCGTTGCAAACATCGTAGAAACTCTGCGTAAAGCAGGGGCTCTGGAATACACAATCATCGTTTCTGCTACTGCGTCTGACCCAGCTCCAATGTTGTACCTGGCTCCATATACAGGTGTAACAATGGCTGAGTACTTCATGTACAAAGGCGGACACGTTCTGTGCGTATACGATGACCTGTCCAAACAGGCTGCTGCATACCGCGAAATGTCCCTCTTGCTCCGTCGTCCTCCAGGTCGCGAAGCATATCCTGGTGACGTATTCTACTTGCACTCCCGCTTGCTGGAGCGCGCTGCGAAACTGTCTGATGATCTGGGCGCTGGTTCCATTACGGCTCTGCCATTCATCGAAACCCAAGCGGGTGACATTTCCGCATACATTCCAACGAACGTGATCTCCATCACGGACGGTCAGATCTTCCTGGAGACAGACTTGTTCAACGCAGGTCAACGTCCAGCGGTTAACACCGGTCTTTCCGTATCCCGTGTAGGTGGTTCCGCGCAAATCAAGGCGATGAAAAAGGTAGCAGGTCCACTCAAGCTCGAGTTGGCTCAATACCGTGAGTTGGCTGCGTTTGCTCAGTTCGGTTCCGATCTGGACAAAGCGACCCAAGCTCGTCTGACCCGTGGTGAGCGTTTGATGGAAATCATGAAACAAGGTCAATTCGATCCAATGCCTGTTGAGAAGCAAGTTGCTTCTATCTATAGCGCTACAAGAGGTTTCCTGGATGACATTCCAGTAGCAGAAGTGCGCCGTTTTGAGAAAGAGATGTTGTCTTTCTTGGATTCCAACAAACCGCAACTGTTGGAGCACATCCGCACAACGAAAGACCTTCCAGATGAAAAAGAATTCAACGCAGCGATCGAAGAGTTCAAAAAAGGCTTTTCGGTAACTCGCTAATCGTTAACCTGATAGACATCAGATGCATGCCGGGCGATTTGCCCGTGCATGCGTCCTCAAGGTGGTGAAAACGAGTGGCTAAAGGAATACGTGAGATTCGACGCAGTATCAAAAGTAAGAAAGATATGCGCCAAATCACGAAAGCGATGAAAATGGTGGCGGCTGCAAAGCTTCGCCGTAACCAGGATAAAGCTGAGGCGGCACGCCCGTATGCTGACAAGATCCAAGAAGTGATTGCAAGCATCGCGAGTGGGACTTCTGGTTCCAAACATCCAATGTTGCAAAATCGTCCTGTGAAAAAGACTGGTTATATTGTCATCACTTCCGACCGTGGACTTGCTGGGGGTTACAATGCCAACATTCTCCGTAAAGTGGTAAATACCATTAACGAGAAGCACAAGTCCAAGGATGAATACGGTATTTTTGTGATTGGCCGCAAAGGTCGTGACTTCTTCAGCAAACGGAACTACCCGCTTTTGGATGAAGTGACAGGTCTGCCAACCAGCCCAGCCTTTGCTGATATCAAGAAAATTGCTGGTGCAGCAGTCCAAATGTTCGAGAACGAGCAGATTGACGAACTGTACCTGTGCTACAACAAGTTCCAAAGTGCAATTTCGCAAATACCTACCGTAAAACAATTGCTGCCATTGGAAGCTCCCGAGAGCAACAATGCGCGCGCAATCAATTACGAGTATGAGCCGTCCTCGGAAGAAGTATTGGCGGACCTGTTGCCGAAATATGCGGAAACACTGGTTTACAGTGCACTTCTCGAAGCAAAAGCTTCAGAAGAAGGTTCCCGTATGACTGCAATGGGCAACGCGACAGACAATGCTACGGATATGATCAACCGTTTAACGTTGAGCTACAACCGTGCTCGTCAGGCAGCCATTACACAAGAGATCTCCGAGATCGTTGCAGGTGCAAACGCACAGGCTTAGTGGCAGCGAATAGCTCCCAATTTAGCTTTACAGGAGGGAAGAAGTAAGATGGCGAATGGACGTGTGGTTCAGGTAATGGGTCCGGTTGTTGACGTCGAGTTCGACCGCGGACACCTGCCTGCCATTTACAATGCGATCAAGATTCAACATAAAGCACAAAGTGCCGGTGAGCGCGACATCGACTTGACTGTTGAGGTTGCTACTCATTTGGGCGATAACTTGGTTCGTACCGTTGCAATGTCTTCCACTGACGGTTTGGTTCGTGGTATGGAAGCAGTTGATACCGGTGCAGCTATCTCCGTTCCAGTGGGTGCAATTACCCTCGGACGCGTATTTAACGTATTGGGTGAGCCGATCGACCTGCAAGAACTCGGTCAAGTAGATCGTCGTGACCCAATTCACCGTAAAGCTCCTGAGTTCGTAGACCAAGCAACGACTGTTGAGATCCTGGAAACAGGTATCAAAGTTATTGACCTCTTGGCTCCGTACATCAAGGGTGGTAAGATCGGTCTGTTTGGTGGTGCGGGTGTAGGTAAAACCGTTACTATTCAAGAGCTGATCAACAACATCGCGCAAGAGCACGGTGGTATTTCCGTATTCGCTGGTGTAGGTGAGCGTACCCGTGAAGGTAACGACCTGTACCACGAGATGAAAGACGCAGGCGTACTGCCGAAAACCGCGATGGTATTCGGTCAGATGAACGAACCGCCTGGTGCACGTCTTCGTGTAGCGTTGACTGGTCTGACTATGGCGGAATACTTCCGTGATGAAGAAGGCCGCGACGTTCTTCTCTTTGTTGATAACATCTTCCGCTTTACACAAGCGGGTTCCGAAGTTTCTGCTCTCTTGGGCCGTATGCCATCTGCGGTAGGTTACCAACCAACATTGGCTACCGAAATGGGTCAGCTGCAAGAGCGTATTACTTCCACGAAAAAAGGTTCCGTAACGTCCATTCAAGCGATCTACGTACCAGCGGATGACTACACTGACCCGGCTCCTGCTACTACGTTTGCTCACTTGGACGCTACAACGAACTTGGAGCGTTCCATCGCTGAGCTGGGTATCTTCCCTGCGGTAGACCCACTCGCATCCACTTCCCGTGCTCTGGCTCCTGATATTGTAGGACAAGAACACTATGATGTGGCTCGTAGCGTTCAAAAAATCCTGCAACGTTACAAAGAACTGCAAGATATCATCGCGATTCTCGGTATGGACGAGTTGAGCGACGACGACAAGCAAGTAGTTGGACGCGCACGCCGCATTCAACGTTTCTTGTCCCAGTCCTTCCACGTTGCCGAGCAGTTCACTGGTAACCCAGGCCAATACGTGCCATTGAAGGAAACTGTTCGCAGCTTCAAGGAAATCCTCGAAGGTAAGCATGACCACCTGCCAGAGGGCGCGTTCCTGTACGTAGGTACAATTGAAGAAGCGGTAGAAAAAGCGAAGAAAATGGCGTAAGACACCCTGGAAAGGGGAGACGAGTAAGTGAGTAAGATGACAGTTGAAGTCGTAACTCCTGAACGGGTTGTCTACAGCGGTCAGGCTGAAATGGTGATTGCTCGCGGCTTGCAAGGGGAAATTGGTATTATGCCGAACCACATGCCGTTGGTAACCCCGCTGAAAACAGCGCCAGTTCGGATTAAGACAGAAGGCGATAAAGAAGTAAAGATGGCTGTAAGCGGCGGCTTCATGGAAGTGCGCGGCGATAAAGTGACCATCCTTGCTGAAACGGCTGAATTGCCGGGAGACATCGATGTTGAACGCGCGAAGGCAGCGAAAGAGCGTGCTGAAAAGCGTTTGACTGAGAAATATGCCGAGCTCGACGTCAAGCGTGCAGAACGCGCGCTGCAACGTGCGATGGCACGTCTCGACGTATCGAAGTAAAGCGTAAGCTTGATATCCCCGCGCCCATGTGGCTGCGGGGATTTTTCGGTTATAGGGTAATGAATGACGAGCAATGGAAATCGGGCATGATATTTCCAGTTGGTAATTGCCTAATGTTTCTGTGTATAATAGACCTAATGCCCTGCCGACGAGCTACGTTATCATGATAAACAGCGGGAAAAAGCGGCATTGGCTATTGGGATTAAAGGAGAGTGTAATTGATGCAAACCGTTCGCGATATCCGCCACAATCAAGATGGCGTAGTGATTCCTAGCAGCTTTGCGGCTAATGGCTGGACAAGCGTGCTATCTCATGAAATGAATGTTCTTTTCCAAGCAATGTGCTATGTGGTAACGAAGCATGAGTCTAAAGAAGAGATGAGAAAAGCTCTGGACGAGTTCGATGCATTAAAAGGCACATTCACCGAGCCTGTTCAAGAAGGCTTTAAGTCTGAAGAGGATTTTAAAGGCTATGTAAACCTCTTGAACAGATTCAAAGCATTCATGAGTCGTTCCGAATATGCATATCCGACATCTCTTGACGAAGCGATTGAGCTTTTCGTGAAGTGGGGTCTGGTAATCGATAATGGAGATGCTTGGGATGTACCGGTTTATCCATTCCCAGATGCATCTGAGTTGTTCAAGCTGAGTGAAGCAGAATCTCTTGCATTGGCTCATATTAAATTGGAAGCATTGGTTCATCCGATGTTTAGCCGCCTTGTGATGAAGCTGCACGAGCAAGAAGAAAATACGTTCAGCATGTCCAAAGCAGAAATGAAGCAATTGCTGAACACCAATGATCAAATGCTGGCAGAGGTTCTGATCAAGCTGACTCCATATATGGAAGAAGCGATTGAAAATATGCTGGAAATCCCAGAAGACGAGAAGATGAACTTCACGATTGTATGGGAGCGCATTTACGAGGATTTCCTCGGACAGCAATTTTCTAACAATGTTCAATAATTAAGAGAATAGCAGGGCCAGACGGGCATATTCGTTTGGTCATCATACTATGCTGGAAAAACTCAGGGAGAAATCTCTGAGTTTTTTCCCTTTATATGGCACAAAAGGAAGGCTTTCGTTAGACACCCTATTGGCTATTTGCTATAATGATAAAGGTATTTTTTTCTAGCAACACTGGTTCAAAAGACGTCTTTTCAGCATCGAGAAAGTGGCGAGACCCTGAAGAAGGAGGAGCGGAGTGTAGGGGACCTACATGAGCACCGGACTTCGAGGGTGAGCGCCAGTTTCGATGTCGAATCAGCTTTCAGAATTACTTCGTGATCAAAAGACGACTATTGAACAACCCCTAGCAGTATCATTTAGCGACAGCGTTCATACCTACACCTTTGATGCTGCGAGCAGTACCCTTTTGAGGGAGTCTCGACTTCTTCTGGAGGACAGCGCAAGACGATTCATACCTTTCTCAAGAGCGGAGGGAACGTGGGTGAGTGACATCTATACCAACAATTATGTGATTGTCGCGATCTTTTTGATTCTTGGTGTGCTGTTGCCCGTGGCTACAGTCAGTTTTGTTGGTCCATTACTTCGTCCAAAGAAACCGACACGGGAGAAGCAAACTACTTATGAAAGCGGTAACATTCCTGTTGGTGACAGTTGGGTGCGTTTCAACGTGAAGTATTACATCTTTGCCCTCATGTTTGTCATCTTTGATGTAGAAACACTCTTTCTGTATCCGTGGGCCGTCGCTTACAAAGAACTGGGGCTCTTTGCCTTAGTCGAGATGGTCATCTTTATATCCTTGCTCGTCGTAGGATTGATTTACGCGTGGAGAAAGAAGGTGCTGGAATGGAACTAGATCTGACAAGCATTGCGCCTGAATTGCAAGAGGAATTGAATCGCAACGTCATGTTCACGACATTGGAAACAGTGAAGGGATGGGTTCGCAGTAACTCGTTGTGGCCATTAACTTTTGGCTTGGCCTGTTGCGCAATCGAGATGATGGGAACGGGTGGGGCGCGTTATGACCTCGACCGGTTTGGCGTTATTTTTCGAGCATCCCCAAGACAATCTGATGTCATGATCGTAGCCGGAACCGTCACGAAAAAGATGGCACCACTGCTGCGCAGGCTGTATGATCAAATGCCTGAACCAAAGTGGGTGATTGCCATGGGCTCCTGTGCGACAGCGGGAGGTCCGTACGTGCGCTCGTACAGCGTTGTAAAAGGTGTAGACCAGATTGTGCCTGTCGACGTATATATTCCGGGTTGTCCGCCTAACCCTGCCGCTTTGATCTACGGAATCAATAAGCTCCAAGAAAAAATCCGTTACGAAGCGAAGACTGGGAAGCAGGTGACCAATCTATGAGCGACGAGAAACGCAAGCCGACGCCGGAGGAAAAGGCAGCGGCAGCCGCTGAAGCCCGTGCCAAGGCGGAAGCTTTGCGAAAATTAAGAGAACAGGAAGCGCAGGCTTCCCAAGAGGCGAGCCAAGTAGAGGCATCGCAAGAGCCACAAGAGGAAGTCTCTGCTCCGGAACCGAAACCAAAGCCAGTGTCGGAAATGACACCTGAGGAAAAAGCTGCAGCCAAGAAAGCAGCAGCGGCTGAAGCGATTGCCAAGGCAAAAGCGGCGAAGGAACAGGCGGAAGCTACTCCACCGCCAGCAAAGCCAGTGTCGGAAATGACGCCGGAAGAAAAAGCCGCAGCCAAGAAAGCGGCTGCTGCAGAAGCACTAGCCAAGGCAAAAGCAGCGAAGGAAGCAAAAGAAGCCGCGGAAAAGGGAGCAGATACAGCTGATTCCGCTCCAGATGCGGATGCCAAGGCGAAGGCCGCCGCTGCCGCAAAAGCCAAGGCTGCCGCCGCAGCTGCTGCTAAGGCAAAAGCCGCTCGTGAAGCAGGCGGCGATGAATCCGGTGATGACGATGCCAAGGCGAAGGCCGCCGCTGCCGCAAAAGCCAAAGCAGCCGCCGCCGCAGTAGCGAAGGCAAAAGCAACGCAAGCAACTGGGGATGAGACTCCGGCAGAGGAAGCGCCGAAAGCGCCTTCCAAAAACCAGCCCTATCTTGATAAATACGTTTCACGAATTTCCGAAGCATTTGGACAGGAAGTCATCGAGGCTTCGTATATTAACGAGCTAGGTAAGGAAGTTCCGACTCTCACCATTCAAAATGAACGTTGGCATCAAGTTGCCCAATTTTTAAGAGATGATGAGCAATTGAGTTTTGAGTACCTGTCCGATCTTCACGGTGTCGATTACGAGGATCGCCTGGAGGTATACTACCACTTTTATTCCTACAAAAATCGTCAAAGCTTGGCAGTAAAGGTCAAAACGAGCAGAGAAGAGTCAAAAGTTGCTTCTGTAATGGACCTCTGGCATGGCGCAAATTGGAATGAAAGAGAGACTTTTGACCTTTTGGGTATTCATTTCCCGGGACATAAGGATTTACGTCGAATCCTGTTGCCGGATGATTGGGTAGGGTATCCGCTGCGCAAAGATTATGTGCAATACGACGAGGAGGTTTAGCAGATGAACCATAACATCCTCACGACTCATGTTGATACCTCTTCTGAAACAGGACTTCGTACGGAAGAGATGTTATTAAACGTAGGTCCACAGCATCCAAGTACACACGGAGTATTTCGTTTGGTAGTAAAAATCGATGGGGAAACCATTAAAGAAGCGATTCCGGTCATGGGCTACCTGCATCGAGGTACAGAGAAACTGGCAGAAAACTTGACCTATACGCAAATTATTCCTTATACAGACCGTATGGACTACGTGTCCGCCATGACCAACAACTACGTTCTCTGTCACGCAGTAGAAACGATGATGGGGTTGGAGATTCCAGAACGAGCTCAGTTTCTACGATTGATCGCAATGGAGTTGAACCGGGTGGCGAGCCATTTGGTTTGGTGGGGAACGTTTCTTTTGGATATTGGTGCGATGGGGCCCTTCCTATATGCATTCCGTGATCGGGAGACGATCCTCGATTTGTTTAATGAACTGTGCGGGGCGCGGATGACCTTTAACTACATGCGCGTAGGCGGAGTGAAATGGGATGCACCTCCAGGCTGGACAGACAAAGCCAAAGAATTTGTCCAGTATATGAAGAAGGAATTGAATAACTACCATCAGCTGGTGACGGGTAACGAGATTTTTATTAACCGTCTCAATGGAATCGGCAAGTTCGATACAAAAACGGCGTTGGATTACTCGCTATCAGGTGTCATGCTCCGCTCGACAGGTGTCAAGTGGGATCTGCGCAAGGACGAACCGTATTGCATTTACGATCGTTTTGAATTTGATGTGCCAACAGCGACTGAGGGAGATTGCATGGCGCGCTATCATCTGCGCATGGCTGAAATTGAACAATCTCTGCGAATTCTTGAGCAGGCATTGGAGCAATTTCCAAGTGAAGGCGAAGTCATGGGCAAAGTACCACGTGTAATTCGCCCGCCTGCTGGGGAGACATATGTGCGCATTGAGTCACCGCGGGGAGAAATTGGTTGTTACATTGCCAGTCAAGGTAAGGATAAACCGTGGAGATTGAAGTTCAGACGGCCTTCGTTTACCAATCTGCAAATTCTGCCTAAGCTGTTGCAGGGGGAAAACCTCTCGAACATGGTTGCTATCCTGGGCAGTATCGACATCGTGCTCGGGGAGGTTGACTGTTGATGAATACTCTCTTGCAGCAAGCACCCTCATGGGGGACCACACTTTGGTTTATCATAGCGGCAGTATTACTGCTTGCCGTCGTGTTGGGATTCGTTACGTACGCTATTTACTTCGAGCGTAAAGTGATTGGGTGGATGCAGCTGCGCATCGGGCCGAATCGAGTAGGACCATTGGGACTTCTCCAGACGGTTGCGGATGTTGCCAAGCTGCTACTAAAGGAAGATATTCGTCCGCAACATGCTGATAAAGCGTTGTTCACTCTAGCACCAATATTGGCCTACGCCCCTGCTTTTGCCGTATTGGCGGTCATGCCTTTTACGGACAGCATTCGGTTCGCTGATCTGGGAATAGGGCTGTTGTACTACATCGCCTTGTCTGGGATCACCGTATTAGGTGTGATCACGGCTGGTTGGGCCTCGAATAACAAGTACTCGCTGATCGGGGGTCTCCGCTCTGCTGCGCAGATGATCAGCTATGAAGTACCGCTGGTCATGTCCGTGGTGGGTATCGTTCTATTGACGGGCAGCATGAATCTCAAAGATATTGTCGAGGCGCAGCGGGATGTATGGAATATTGTTCCGCAGTTTATCGGATTTGCTGTATTTATCATTGCTGCCCAGGCCGAGCTGAATCGTACGCCGTTTGACTTGCCGGAAGCAGAGTCGGAGCTCGTTGGCGGTTACCACGTCGAGTACTCCGGTTTCCGTTTTGCGATGTTCATGCTGGCGGAGTATGTGTACATGTTCGGGATGGGTGCCTTGATCACGATTCTCTTTTTTGGTGGATGGTTGCCGATTCATCCATCGCTGGACTTCATTCCGGGAATCGTTTGGTTTATCCTTAAATTTTCTGTTTACGTCTTCCTCCAGTTTTGGATTCGCGCCACAATGCCGCGCTTACGTGTCGATCAACTGATGTCGTTTGCTTGGAAAGTGCTGTTGCCCGTGGCATTGTTCAACATCCTGCTTACAGCTGTAGTGGTTTCTTACCAAAATGGCATGTTCTAGTAGCGACTTGATCGAAAACGACTAAGTCCCACTGTTTTCATAGCGCAGGCTTCGCCATAGGCTTACTTCGTCAAAAGCTAGCTTTCGTCAAAAACGTGGTGCAGCCAAGTTCTCAAATCCTGAGGGGTGACACACATGCTAGGACTGGCCAAAGGCCTGGGGTATACATTTAAAAAGCTCACGGAGAAAAAAGTAACCCATTTCTATCCGGATGTGCCCTTTCCAATGCCGCCTCGTTTTCGCGGTATTCAGCACTTTTCTCCTGAAAAATGCATCGTCTGCAACCAATGCGCACGCATTTGTCCGACGGAGTGTATTCAACTGACAGGGAAGCCCCATCCTGATCCGGAGAAAAAGGGAAAGATTATCGATACGTATGATATCAATTTTGAGTTGTGCATTTTATGCGATCTGTGTACAGAGGTTTGTCCCACTGAAGCGATTGTAATGACAAATAACTTCGAGCTGGCTGCCTATAGCCGGGATGAATTGTACAAAGACTTGAAATGGCTAGACGACAACAATACGAACGTCAGGGAGGAGAATTAGTATGACAGGCGAATTCGTTGCCTTTTTTATCCTGTCCCTTCTGACGATCGGTGGCGCGGTGTTTATGATCAGCTTTACGCGCGTCGTTCACATGGTAATCTCATTGGGTGTTACGTTTATCAGCATTGCAGGTCTGTTTGTTTTGCTGGGAGCGGAGTTCGTCGGGGTCGCACAAATTCTGGTTTATTCAGGGGCTATCTCCATTTTGATGCTCTTTGGAATCATGCTGACCAAGCACGATGCGAACGATGAGGGAACAGGCCGGATATGGAAAAACCGTTTTATCTTGCTCTTCGTAATCGTTCTGTTCGGATTATTGTTCTGGGGTGTGCAAAATACACCGTGGCCTGCGCCACCGTCACCTGCAAATGCTCCTGTAAACAATGCAAAAGAAATCGGTATCGAAGTATTCACCAAATTCGTCATACCATTTGAGCTGTTGTCGGTTCTGTTGTTGGTCGCGTTGGTCGGTGCGATCATCATGGCGAAAAAGGAGGGGGATAACGAATGACAGTAAGCATTTCCTCCTACTTAATGGTCGCTCTGATTCTCTTTTGCGTAGGCCTGTACGGCGCATTGACGAAGCGAAATGCAGTCGTCGTCTTGTTATCAATCGAGCTGATGCTGAATGCTGTAAATATTAACCTGGTTGCCTTTTCCAAGTTCGGACTGTATCCATCTGTGACGGGACAAATCTTTACCTTGTTTACGATGACGGTTGCAGCTGCCGAGGTTGCCGTAGGGCTAGCGATTCTGATTGCGCTGTACCGCAACAAGGAGACCGTGAATGTAGACGAAATGGACCAAATGAAACGATAAGAGGGAAACCTGAAAAGGAGGACAAAGATGGATACTCTAATGCACTATGCCTGGCTGATCCCTCTGTTTCCGCTTCTTGCTTTCATCGTGATCGTCTCATTTGGTCGCCAATTGAAAGAAGGAGCGGCCATAGTGGGCATTACCCTGACGGCTGTTTCTTTTGGAATCGCAGTGCTCATCTTCTGGGAGAGATTCCAGGGTGGGGGAACTGATTACAATTATGTGATTGATTGGCTGCATATCGGCGATATCGTGATCAACATGGGATTCGAAGTGAATCCGCTGAATGCCATGATGCTCGTCATTGTGACATTGGTCAGTCTGTTGGTCCAAATCTATTCCAAAGGCTACATGCATGGGGATGAACGCTTTCCAGTGTTTTATCAATACCTGGCGCTGTTCACGTTCTCTATGCTGGGATTAGTCATCTCGCCAAATTTGTTGCAAGTATATATTTTCTGGGAGCTGGTCGGGGTATGCTCCTTCCTGCTCGTTGGCTACTACTACTTCAAGAATGAGGCAAAAGCGGCTGCCAAAAAGGCTTTTATCGTTACACGCATCGGGGATCTGGGTCTGTTCATCGGGATATGTCTATTGTTCTGGTGGACCGGAAGCTTCGAGTACGGGGCAATTTTTGAGAGTATCGCACTCGGACGATTGGAACCATGGATGATTACACTAGCGGCGATCCTCATTTTCGTTGGGGCCATGGGGAAATCAGGTCAATTTCCGCTTCATACATGGTTGCCTGATGCCATGGAAGGTCCAACACCTGTGTCTGCATTAATTCACGCGGCAACGATGGTCGCGGCTGGTGTTTATTTGGTCGCTGCTACCTATCCGCTGTTTATCGCATCCGATACGGCTTTGACAGTTGTGGCGTATGTAGGAGGATTCACCGCCATATTTGCAGCTTCGATCGGCCTGACCCAACGGGATATCAAGCGTGTCTTGGCTTATTCCACAGTCAGTCAGCTCGGATACATGATGATGGCATTGGGTGTAGCTGGTGCTGCTGGTTATGTAGCAGGTTCCTTCCATTTGATGACGCACGCGTTTTTCAAAGCATTGCTCTTCCTTGGAGCAGGTAGTGTCATCCATGCCGTACATACGCAGAATGTATTCGAAATGGGTGGCTTGTGGAAAAAGATGCCGATTACCGCTTTGACTTTCTTGATCGGTTGCTTGGCGATTGCGGGGATCTTTCCGTTCGCTGGTTTCTGGTCGAAAGAAGCGATTCTGGGGGCTGTTTACGGAGCGCATCGCTACGATTTGCTGTTCATCGCGCTGCTCGCAGCATTCTTTACCGCATTCTATATGTTCCGTCTGTTCTTCCTGACATTTGCAGGGAAGGCACGTGGCAAGCACGAAGCGCACGAATCTCCAGGAGTCATGACAGGCCCGCTCTTGGTCTTGGCATTGCTTGCGGTTGTTGCAGGCTTTGTGAATACACCGTACGCGCCATTACTCTCTGATTGGTTGTTGTCAACGAACACGGGGACGGCGATCACGAGCATATTTGGGGGAGGCAGTGAGCACGCAGCAGCTTGGTTGCAGATTGTGGCACTGTTGATCTCTATTCTCGGAGTCGTGTTGGCTTACCTGATGTACGGCAAGAAATCCATCTCCTCGGACACCATTCCAGAAACAATGCCGTGGCTCTATCAGCTCTCATACAAGAAGTACTACATCGATGAGCTGTATCACAACGTCATTGTTCGTCCACTTGGCTGGATTGGATTCGTCCTGGATGTATTTGATAAGTACATTGTGGATGGTTTGGTTGGATTAACAGCAAAAATTACCCAAGGAATCGGATCTTTGCACGCAAGAGTTCAAAGTGGGCAGATCCAGTCCTATGGGGCAATGGTCATATTCGGTCTGTTACTATTGATCATCGCCATCAGTTTGACGGCCAAGGGAGGTGGACTCTTTGGGTAATATCCTTTTGTCATCACTGGTGTTCTCTCCGCTGCTGGCGATTATCGTCATGGCTTTTATCCCCAGTCGACATGCAGGTGTGATCAAGCAGGTCGGGATTTATGGAACGTTGCCGGCACTTATCTTGGCAGGTTGGATGTTCGGCATGTTTAATTACGAGACAGCCAATCTGCAGTTTGTAGAAAAGCACAGCTGGATTTCGATTCCGATTGGAATGGCTCAGGAAGGCACAGTCTTTGCTTTTGAGATCAACTATGAACTCGGTATAGATGGTATTTCGATGCCATTGATTTTGCTGACGGCGATTATCGGTACCCTCGCAGCAATTGCTTCGTGGCAGATCAAGAAGAGGCAGAAGGAGTATTTTATCCTGTTTCACCTGCTGTTGATCGGCATGTTGGGAGTCTTTGCTGCAGACAATCTGTTTCTGTTCTTCATTTTCTTTGAGCTCACACTCGTACCAATGTACTTCCTCATCGGGATTTGGGGATATGGAGAGCGCGAACAAGCAGCGAACAAATTCCTGTTGTATAACGGAATCGGTTCAGGGATCATGCTACTGGCTTTTATTGTGATCTTTGTCATCATGCGGACGCTCAATATCGATGAAATCACGGCGATCCTGACGACACCAGGGCATCCGATAACCGAAATCCTTACGCCGGAAATGCGTTTTGGCATCTTCCTAGTGCTATTTATCGCTTTTGCGATCAAGCTGCCAGTATTTCCGTTCCACACGTGGATGCTACGCGTTCACGTACAGGCTCCACCTTCTATCGTCATGATTCACTCCGGTATCTTGCTGAAGATGGGGGCGTACGGTCTTTTGCGGATGGGAATCGGTTTTTTCCCAGAGCAGGCCTATGACTTCTCTACGTGGATAGCTGTTTTGGGGATTATCAACATTTTGTATGGGGCTGTGTTGGCCTTCGTACAAAAGGATTTAAAAATGGTGCTGGCTTACTCCAGTATCAGCCATATGGGTATCGTCTTGCTTGGTTTCGCATCGATGAACACGATCGGATTTCAGGGCGCGATGTTCCAGGTGGTATCGCACGGCTTTATCTCAGCACTGCTCTTCTTCTTGATCGGTGTCATTTGGGATCGGACGCAGACATCGATGCTCGACGATTTGGGCGGTTTAGCCAAATCGATGCCGTTTGTCAGCGGCGTGCTATTGGCAGGCGGGATGGCTTCACTCGGACTTCCGGGCATGTCCGGATTCATTAGTGAGTTCTTTGCCTTCCTCGGTCTGTTTGGTCGTTTGCCAGTAATGGCAGCAGTGGGAGCGATCGGGATTGTCCTCACCGCGGTTTATTTACTCAGAGCGATCTTGAAAACGACTTTTGGCCCTACTCCGGGTAGATGTACAGGACTTGCTGATGCACAGCCGATGGAAGTCATTCCGATGGTAGTCCTATTGGGATGTATTATTCTCATCGGGGTTTATCCGGCAGTTCTGGGGAATCCGATGCAGCAGGCGCTGAAAACGATCGTACCTATCGTAACGGGAATAGGAGGGTAATCCATGGAGGTTAAAGATATTTTCTCATATGACTGGAGCTACCTTCTGCCCGAGTTTATCATTCTTGGCTTTGCTACCTTTTTATCACTGCTGGATCTTTTTGCGGGCAAGCGCCTTGGCAAGCAGGTCATTGGTTGGCTATCCTTCCTGGGAACGGTCATAGCGGCGATCTTTGTGATCATCAATATGAATGCTCTCGATAAGCCATACAGCTACATGATCGACATGATCCGAATCGATGATTACGGTAATGCGTTCAAGCTGATTTTCCTGGCAGGGACAGCTTTCGCCATTCTCATCTCGCTGTCCTATCTGAAAGCAGGAGAAG
This sequence comes from Brevibacillus sp. HB2.2, assembly GCF_013284275.1. NCBI lineage: Bacteria > Bacillati > Bacillota > Bacilli > Caryophanales > Paenibacillaceae > Brevibacillus > Brevibacillus sp. HB2.2. Next base: position 5,768 of record NZ_JABSUV010000007.1, on the reverse strand, counting down.
TCCAGCACAGAGGCGAGTACTACTATTTGCTGCTGACCGGGCTTCTCGGGGCTATGGTCATGGCTTCGTCGGCTGACTTGATTACCTTGTTCGTGGGACTGGAGCTATTGTCTCTCTCGTCCTATGTACTGGTCGGATTGCGAAAAAAATCGCGGCTTTCCAACGAGTCGGCGTTCAAATACGTCGTTTCGGGAAGTATTGCCACGGCTGTGCTCCTGTTCGGGATGTCGTACGTATACGGACTCGCGGGAACCACACATATTTATGAAATCTCATTCCGGTTGGCAGAAGCGGGAATGGCGGGCTATCAGTTCCTCGTCTATACGGCGTTTGCGTTTCTCGCAGTAGGTCTTGCATTCAAAATATCTGCAGCGCCTAACCACATGTGGGCGCCAGATGTTTATCAGGGTGCTCCTACCCCGGTCACTGCTTTCCTAGCTGTTGTGTCAAAAGCAGCAGGTTTCGCGCTGATCTTTCGCGTGATGATGATCTCGTTTTTCAACGTTTCCGATGGAACGGGATCAGGACGGTTCTTTTTCGAAGAGGGAAGCCTCTATCTGGGGCTGATGGCAGCTGCCTCGATGATTATCGGGAACACGATGGCGCTCAGGCAGACAAACGTCAAGCGTATGATGGCTTATTCAGGTATTGCGCAAGCGGGCTATTTGCTCGTGCCGTTTGTACCGCCGACCTCTCTCTTTTTCAGCGAGGTAATCTTCTATCTGTTCGGTTATTTGCTGGTCAGCTTTGGGGCTTTCGCTGTGATTATGGTTGTATCTCGTGAGCAAGAGACAGAGGATTTGAAAGGATTCGCCGGATTGTATCATCGCTCACCAGTGATGGCCATTGCGATGAGCATCTTCCTCTTGTCCTTGGCAGGTATCCCGATTACGGTTGGCTTCTTCGGGAAGTTCTATCTGTTTATGGGTACATTAGTGGTAGAAAACTACTGGCTGGCGGCAATTATGATCATCACCAGCGTCATTTCCTACTACTACTACTTTGGGATTATTCGCCAAATGTACATGCGTCCTGGGACAACCGAAGCACCGATGGTTGTGCCAAAAGGCATTTGGACGTTTATTCTCATCATGGCAATCGCTACCGTGTTCTTCGGTGCTTTCCCGGGTCTGGTCACCGACTATATCCAGATTCATCTCAATCCGTCCTTTGATTTCGGGAACATGCTCTCTCCCAGCTCTCAGTGATACTCGTAACTGAATAGCACTTCAGGTACAATAGAAGGGATGGCTCGTGATCGGGCCGTCCCTTTTTCTATGATTCTCGGTTGGGCAATGAGGAGGTAACGAGCATGTCACAAGAAGTATATGGCTTGTTGAGCATCATTTTATCGATTGCGTTTATTGGGCTCGCTTGGTGGGCGTTGCAATCTGTTCGCTTTGATAAGATTTTGAAAAAACCAAATGGTGCTCAGGCGAAGCTGTTGCAAATTATTCTTTCCATTGTGATTGGATATGAACTGTCCCGCTTTTTCCTTGATTACTTGGGCTGGTCCCTGACATTCGGGAATTTGTTCAACTAAATACCCAAAGACGACGATTCGCTGGTATATCCACCCAGCTACATGTACAAAATGAGAAGTACAAAGAGATACATGTAAGCATAGGGAGAGGATATCAATGGGGAAATGGTCTGGTTGGTGCGTGCTGGCTCTATTGCTCGTGATGGGGGCCGTGTATTGGATGCCTGCAGAAGCAAAGGAAGAAAAGCCGGTTGTGACAGAAATGATGAAAGCACTAGAAGAGTCGGGCGCAACGGGTGTATCGGTTCAGGTACGTATGCGTACGGCGATGGGAGAAGGCCTGCTTCCTGAACAAGTAAAAGAGTTGGCGACGAAATGGGCACAACAACTTGAGATTCCGTTTTCCCCAAGCGAACAATCGCGTAAACACAACATACTCGCATATAGGACTACATACACACAAAACGGCGTGGATCTGAGCTACGAGGTGACAGGAGTGCCTAAAAATGGAGCATTTTCTGTATATCTAGTACTTCAGTTATCTGGAAACCGTGATTCGCTACTATATATTGGACAAGTACAGGAAACCTTCATGAATGCCCTGCAAAGCGCCGACTTTATTCCGCAAATTAGCACTTGTATTCGCGGATTGTACAATGTTAAGATGGGTGTTGACCAACAGGAGGGTAAAATATTGTCGATTTTTGGTACTCTCCAGGCAACAGAATTAGAACGTTTGCAAGATGAGACGGTTGTCAGCATTTCAGGGTATACCCCTATGTGGGAATCATTCATCGCGTTAAACGGTCAAAAGATGAATCTACAGGTGGCTACTCATCGTGACAGCCATTCTGGAACATGGATTACGGTAGGTACACCAATCATCACTGTGGAATATTAGCACGCGGAGGGGTACACATTGGATAAAATTATTGTCCGTGGTGGTAAGGCATTGGCTGGAAATGTAAAAGTATCTGGCGCCAAAAATGCCGTACTCCCTATTATTGCAGCATCTATCTTGGCAGAAGAAGGGACTTGCGTCATCTCAGATGTACCAGGCCTCGACGATGTCCGGACGATATGCGACCTTTTGAAATCGATGGGAATCTCCCTTACATATGATCATGAAGTGCTGACGATCGATGCTTCCAAGCTTACGAGTGTAGAAGCGTCCTATGAACTGGTCCGCAAAATGCGCGCATCTTTCCTCGTGATGGGGCCGCTTTTAGCCAGAAAAGGACAAGCTCGTGTCGCTCTTCCGGGTGGATGTGCTATTGGTACACGCCCGATCGACCAGCACCTAAAAGGGTTTGAGGCTATGGGAGCCAAAATCGAAATTGGACAAGGGTTTATTGAAGCGACGGTAGAAGGACGATTGAAGGGTGCGAAAATCTACCTGGATATCGCTAGCGTCGGTGCAACAGAAAATATTATGATGGCCGCTGCTTTGGCAGAGGGAACCACATTGATCGAAAATGCGGCAGAAGAGCCGGAGATCGTTGATTTGGCGAACTTCCTGAACAGAATGGGAGCAAAAATCCGCGGTGCGGGTACAGGTTCAATCCGCATCGAAGGCGTGGAAAAGATGAAGGGCTGCACACATTGTGTCATTCCTGACCGCATTGAAGCAGGTACTTTCATGGTGGCTGCAGCGATTACTGGTGGGGATGTCTTTGTGGAAGGTGCGATTTGCGATCATCTCAAATCCGTGACCGCCAAGCTTCGTGAAATGGGCGTGGACATTGAGGAGCAAGAAAACGGCATTCGTGTACGCCGCACAGGCCCACTGAAAGCAGTTGACCTCAAGACGCTGCCATACCCTGGCTTCCCGACGGATATGCAGTCGCAAGTGATGGCGCTTTTGCTTGTTTCAGAAGGAACGAGCATTGTGACCGAAACAGTATTTGAGAACCGCTTCATGCACGTGGAAGAGTTCCGACGCATGAATGCAAACATCAAGATCGAAGGCCGCAGTGCCATCGTCGAAGGCGGTTCCAAGCTGACAGGTAGCAAGGTAGCAGCAACTGACTTGCGTGCGGGTGCAGCACTTGTACTGGCTGGGCTTGTATCTGAGGGAGAGACTGAGGTTTCTGCCCTGCACCATATTGACCGTGGCTACGTGAACTTTACGGAAAAGTTGCTGGCTTTGGGAGCAGATGTAGAACGCGTGGTTCCAGCTCGTGAAAAAGCAGTTTCCGAAACCATCAAAGTAAGCTTCTCTCCTAATTTTGCTTGATAAATGCGTCAACCATATGGCAAAAACGAAAGATTCTCTGCGTATGCAGGGGGTCTTTTTTTCGTTCTCTCGACTCTCTCATTCTCTCGTTCTACCGCTCTGTTGCAGGACATAGACTTTAGTAGGTTATTTAAGACTTTTCGTGTCTAGTACGTAACGGGGAGGATCTCTTGCATGAAACGCTATCTACTCATGTGGTTTATCGCTTTGCCGATCTTGCTCGTCATGATGCCTGCTGCTCTGGTCTTTTGGTTTTCACCAGAAATAAGCCCTGTCAGTCAGCCAACTGTGGCCGTCTCGGAGCCTGCCATACCGGCGATGAAGGAATCCGCATCCTCTCTTCCGGTTAAGGTGTACCGTACAGAAAAGAAGGCCGTGGAAACATTGCCGCTAGAAACGTATATTACGGGAGTCGTAGCGGCGGAAATGCCAGCCGAGTTCGAGCTGGAGGCTTTAAAAGCACAGGCGTTGGCGGCCAGGACCTATATCGTGCGCCGTTTAAAAGAGGGCAAGTTTGATGATGTGCCATCAGGCGGTCAGGTCTTGGATACGGTGCAGCATCAAGTCTATATGGATGAAAAGCAACGGCGTGAACGTTGGGGAGACCAGTACGAATGGAAAAACAAACGCATCCAGCAAGCAGTTATGGCGACAGCAGGGGTGATCTTGACCTATCAGAACGAGCCCATTGACGCGACGTTTTTTTCCACCAGTAATGGTTTTACAGAGAACTCGGATGAATATTGGGAAAAGCCCATCCCTTATTTGAAGAGCGTTGCGAGTCCTTGGGATATTCAGTCTCCTCGTTATGAGGAAACGGTTGTCCTGTCCACAGTGGAGCTAGAAAAGAATTTGGGCGTCAAGCTCACACAGGAGGCTTCTACCAGTGGTTCCTGGTATCGGATCGAATCGCGTACAACCGGAAATCGCGTAGGAACCATCAGCATTGGTGGCAAAGAATTTACTGGCCGAGAGTTTCGTGAAAAGCTGAATTTGAATTCTTCCTCTTTTACGTTGGACTTGCGTGGCAATCAGGTCTTCATTACGACCAAAGGGTACGGTCATGGTGTCGGGATGAGCCAGTGGGGAGCAAATGGAATGGCCAAAAGCGGCAAAAGTGCGGAGCAAATCGTCAAACACTTCTATCAAGGAATTAGTCTGCAAGAGTATAAAAGAGTAATCCCAGCCTAAAAGAAAAGCAAATTTTTACTTTTCCCTACTCTCTCAGGTTTATACGCCAAAATTCTGGCGATACTGAGGGATGAGGTGATGAATAAAATGGAAGATCAAAAAAATCAAAATCAACCGATTCCATTCAAGAAGGCAAGTTCTTGGAAAAAAGTTTTGGGCAAGAAATGGGCGTTTCCTGCAATCTACATCGGCACCGCAGCAATCATTCTCGCTTTTGTGATGTGGTATCAGGGCAATGTCATGGACACGGTATCCAAAATGACGAATGGCACAGATGGCGTGGCAGTGACAACTCCTACAGCTCCTGAGACGACTACACCGCAAAACGAAGAAGCGGTACCTGCTACAAGTGGCGTACAACCACTCGCTTGGCCAGTAGGAAAAGGCGTACAGTACAATGTGGGCATGAACTACTACGATGAAAAAGCCTCCAAGGAAAATCAGCAAAAAGCATTGGTCAGCTTCGACAACACCTTCTATCCGCACACAGGTATTGACCTCGTATCCACGGATGGAAAGGGCTTTGATGTCATCGCAGCTCTTGCGGGTAAAGTAGTAAAAGTGGTGAACGATCCACTTGTCGGCAACGAGATTGAGATTGAGCACGCTGGCAAAATGATTACGGTATATCAAAGTATGGAAAGCGTTACAGTCAAACCAGGCGATGAAGTGACACAAGGTCAAGTAATCGGGTCTGCTGGACGCAACACCCTTGAAAAAGACGCTGGCGCACATCTTCACTTTGAAGTTCGCATCGATAACAAGCCTGTCAATCCAGAGCAATACTTGATTCAGGCTGATACGGAAGTAAAAAATCAATAACCAATAAATGTAGAAAAACACCTGTAAACAACAACA